>NZ_PSWH01000001.1:0-266424 GCF_002932105.1 Rathayibacter sp. AY1C1
CGCGGGCGGGGGAGAGGCGGGCGGGCCGCTCGGCCGCGCGGGAGACCGCGATGCCGTCGAGGACTGCGAGGAGAAGCGCCGCGTCGTCGGCGCCGAACGACGCCGCGGGATGCGCGGCGCGCAGCAGCTCCAGGACGACGTCCTCCGTTCGCGACCAGCCTGCGGTGTGGATCGCGCGGATCTCCGGATCGGTGCCGGCGCGGGAGGCGAAGGCGGTCCACACGATCGCATCGGGGACGTCCTCGTCCGCGACGCACGCGATCTCGTCGCAGAAGACGCGCAGCCGCACCTCGGCCGAGGATTCGGCCTCCAGGCGGCTCCGCATCCGCTCGCGGAAGCGCTCCTCGACCCGGGCCATCGCGCCGGCCAGCAGCGCCTGCTTCGTCGGGAAGTGGTGCTGGACGGCCCCCACCGAGACGCCGGCCTCGGCCGCGACGGTGCGGATGCTGAGGTGCTCCGCCCCGCGGGTCGAGAGGACGGCGACGACCGCCGAGAGGATGTCGCTCCTGCTCTCGCGCCGATCCGGCATGGCGTCCCTCTCGTTCGACTGCTCGAGCAGGCTACGCTCTCGGACATGACCAATACGACCGTATTGCCGCCCCGTGCCGAAGCCGGCCGCCGCATCGCGACCCTGGACGTCGTCCGCGGTGTCGCGATCATCGGGACCCTCGGCACGAACATCTGGATCTTCTCCCACCCCTGGGGGATGCTCGGACTGCTCTCCGTTCCGGTGACGCCCGAGACCTCCTCCTCCGCCGGGACTGAGCAGCTCCTGCTGATGGCGCTGGCGCAGGGCAAGTTCCTCGCCCTCCTCTCCCTCGCCTTCGGGGTGGGCCTCGCGATCCAGCACGCCTCCGCGGTCCGGCGCGGGACGCGCTGGCCGGGCCGCTACCTCTGGCGCGCGACGCTCCTCCTCCTGGATGGCGCGGTCAACTACGTGCTGATCGCGGAGTTCGACGTCCTCATGGGATACGCCGTCACCGGAGCGGTCGTCGCCTGGCTGCTGCTCACCCGGCCGACGACGCAGCGCCGCGTGATCCTCGTCTGCGGCGCTCTGCACGTCGTCCTGATCTCGGCGCTCGTGGCGCTCGTGGCGGCGAGCCCGGACGGTGCCGGGCAGGGGCCGGCCGGCCGGAGCCCCTACGCGGACGCGTCGTTCCTCGGCCTCGCCCTCTTCCGGCTGCAGAACGCGGGCGTCTTCCGTGCGGAGCCGGTGCTCATCGGGCTCCTCAGCCTCGCGATGTTCCTCCTCGGCGCGCGCCTCCATCGGGCGGGGGTCCTCGCCGCCGAGGGCGCGTCACTCCGCCGCCGCCTGATGGTCCTCGGCGCCCTCGCCCTCCCCGTCGACCTCGCGCTGGGCATCGGGGGGAGCGCCGCCGGTCTGCTCGCCGAGCGCTACCTCGTCGCGCCCCTGGTCGGGCTCGGCCTGCTCGCGGCCCTCGCCGAGGCCTGCCTCCGCCGGGGCGCCGAGGGCTGGGCGGCACGACGGGCGCGGGAGGTCGGCCGGGTCGCCCTGAGCGCCTACCTCCTGCAGAACCTGCTCGGCGGCGCCCTCTTCTACGGCTGGGGACTCGGGCTGGCGGTGACCGCCGCGCAGTGGCGCGTCCCGGCGACCGTCGGAGCGTTCCTGCTCATCGCGGCGGTCGTCGTGCTCGCGGCGCACCTGTGGCTGCGCCGGTTCGAGCTCGGTCCGGTGGAGTGGCTCTGGAAGCGGGGCGAGCGGATCGGTGTCCGCGCGCCCCGCTGACCGGAGGGGGACCTACGCGAGGAGCTCCGCGACGCCGGTGCGCAGGGCGGCGAGGCGGGACGAGACGGCCGACCGGCGGGCGTCGGCGTCGGAGTCGTGCGACCAGGCGTCGAGGTAGAGCTTGACCTTCGGCTCCGTGCCGCTCGGGCGCGCGATGAGACGGGCACCGTCCAGGGAGAAGCGGAGCGCGTCGGTCGGGGGCAGCGCGCCGCCCTCGGCGAACAGGTCCTCGCTCCGCTCGACGGCGAGCCCGCCGATCGCGGTTGGAGGCGTCGCGCGCAGTCCGGCCATGATCCGGCCGATCTCGGAGAGGTCGGTGACGCGGAGCGAGATCTGCTCCGATCCGAAGAGCCCGAACCGCTCGGCGAACGACTCCAGCTCGTCGTCGATCGTGCGCTCCTCGGCGGCGAGCGCGCTCGCGAGGGAGAGGAAGGCGAGCGCGGCCGAGACGCCGTCCTTGTCGCGGACCGTCCCGGGGTTCACCAGGTAGCCGAGTGCCTCCTCGTAGCCGAAGACGAGGTCGGGGACGCGCGAGATCCACTTGAAGCCCGTGAGCGTCTCGGCGAAGTCGAGGCCGTAGTCGGCCGCCACGGCACCGAGGGCGGGGGAGGACACGATCGAGCAGGCGAGCGCTCCTCCGGTGCGGCCCTCGCGGCGGACCTGCTCGGCGGCGCGCCAGCCGAGCAGCGCTCCGACCTCGTTGCCGGTGAGGCGCCGGAAGCCCTCCGGGGCGGAGGCGTCGGGCACGGCGGCGGCGAAGCGGTCGGCGTCCGGGTCGTTGGCCACGATCAGCTGCGCGCGACCGGAGCGCGCGGTCGAGAATGCGAGGTCGAGGGCGCCCGCCTCCTCCGGGTTGGGGAACGCGACCGTGGGGAACGCCGCGTCGGGCTCGATCTGCTCGACCACGACGGCCGGCTCGTCGAATCCCGCCGCGGAGAGCACCCGGTGCGCCGTCTCCCAGCCGACCCCGTGCATCGCCGTGTAGACGATGCGCAGCGGAGCGGACTGGCGGCCGACGGCTGCCGTCGCCTCGATGTAGGCGGCGACCACGGACTCGTCCGCGAGCCGGTACTCGCCGCGCGGCAGCTCCGGAACGCGCCGGTCCCGCGCGACCGCGAGGATCCGCTCGGCGATCTCGGAGTCGACCGGCGGCACGATCTGCGAGCCCTCGTCGGCGCCGCCGAGGTACACCTTGTAGCCGTTGTCCTGCGGCGGGTTGTGGCTCGCCGTGACCATCACTCCGGCGTCGGCGCCGAGGTGGCGCACGGCGAAGGCCAGCACGGGGGTGGGCAGGAGCCGGGGCAGCAGCACCGCGTCCACGCCGGCGCCCGCCATCAGCGCGGCGGAGTCCTCGGCGAAGACGCGCGAGTTCTTCCGGCCGTCGTAGCCGATCACGACCACGGGCCGCTGGACGCCCTGCGCCAGCAGGAAGTCGGCCAGGCCCACGGCGGCCTGCGAGACCAGCACGCGGTTCATCCGGTTGGATCCCGCCGCGATGGCGCCGCGCAGGCCCGCGGTGCCGAACGCCAGGCGGGCGCCGAAGCGGTCCTCGAGCTCGGCGCGGGCGGAGGCGTCCCCCGAGTCGGAGGCGGTCAGCAGGCCGACCAGCTCCTCCCGCGTCTCCGGGTCGGGGTCCTGGGCGAGCCAGGCCTCGGCGAGCTCCCGGACGTCGGCGCTCACAGGGCGCCCGTGATCCCGGCGAGCAGGCGGGCGAGGTCGTCCTCGGCGTCGCGGCCGGCCTCGAGCACCTCCTCGTGGCTGAGGGGGGTCTTCTGGATGCCGGCGGCGAGGTTCGTGATGAGCGACATGCCCAGCACCTCCATGCCCGCCTCGCGCGCGGCGATGGCCTCGAGGGCGGTCGACATGCCGACGATGTGGCCGCCGATGATCCTCGCCATCTGCACCTCGGCCGGGCTCTCGTAGTGCGGCCCGCGGAACTGCACGTACACGCCCTCGTCCAGCTCAGGACGCGTCCCCCGGGCGAGGTCGCGCAGGCGCGAGGAGTAGAGGTCGGTGAGGTCGACGAACGTCGCGCCCTCGAGCGGCGAGTCGGCGGTGAGGTTGATGTGGTCGCTGATCAGCACGGGGGTCCCGGGCGTCCAGTGCTCCTTGATGCCGCCCGCGCCGTTGGTGAGGATCATCACCGTCGCGCCCGTCGCGGCGGCGGTGCGGACGCTGTGCGCGACGCGGCGCACGCCGTAGCCCTCGTAGTAGTGGGTGCGGGCGCCGATGATCAGCGCGCGCCTGCCGGTGGGGAGCAGGACGGAGCGCAGGGTGCCGCCGTGCCCGTGCACGGCCGGCTTGGAGAAGCCGAGGATCTCGGTGGCCTCCACCGTCGCGGTCGTCTCGCCGATCGCGTCGGCGGCCTTGCCCCAGCCGCTGCCGAGGGTGAGGGCGATGTCGTGCTTCTCGACCCCTGTCGCCTCGGCGATCTGAGCGGCCGCGCGGGCCGCGATCTCGAAGGGATCGGCGTCGGGGGCGTCGAGGGGGTGCAGGGTCTGGTCGGACATCCTCCCACCCTACCGACGGGCTGCGCGGCGGCGGAGGGCGACTCCCGCGGCCGATCCGACACCCCGCGATTGGGCGAACACTCAGTGAGAGAGGACAATGGGAAGCATGGCTTACGAGTTCGAGCGCGCGCAGAGGATCGCTGTACTCGGAGGGGGGCCGGGCGGCTACGAAGCCGCCATCGCGGGAGCGCAGCTCGGCGCTGAGGTCACCCTGGTCGAGCGGGTCGGAGTGGGCGGCTCGGCCGTCATCACCGACGTCGTCCCGTCGAAGTCGCTCATCGCGACAGCGGAGGCCACCAACGCCATCGGCGAGGCCGCCGACCTGGGCGTGCAGTTCTTCACCCGCTCGGAGCTGAACAAGCCGGTGCGCCCGGACGTGGCGGTCAACCTGGCGACGGTGAACAAGCGCCTGCTCGGCCTCGCGCGCCAGCAGTCCGAGGACATGCGCGCGAACCTGGTGCACCACGGCGTGCGCATCGTCCAGGGGGACGGGCGCCTGGACGGCTCGAACGCCCTGATCGTCTCGACGGCGGCCGGCGGCGAGGGCATGGACTTCGACCGCATCGAGGCGGACACGATCGTGGTCTCGGTGGGCGCCAGCCCGCGTGTGCTCCCGACCGCGGCACCCGACGGCGAGCGCATCCTCAGCTGGACCCAGCTCTACAACCTCAAGTCGGTCCCCGAGCACCTGATCGTGGTGGGCTCCGGCGTGACCGGCGCGGAGTTCGCCTCCGCCTACCGTGCGCTCGGCGCCCGCGTGACCCTCATCTCCTCCCGCGACCAGGTGCTGCCCGGCGAGGACGCCGACGCGGCCGCCGTGATCGAGAACGTCTTCAAGCGCAACGGCATGGTCGTGCTCTCGAAGTCGCGCGCCGACCGCGTCGAGCGGACCGAGAAGGGCGTGCAGGCCGTGCTCTCGGACGGACGTGTCGTCGAGGGCTCGCACTGCCTGATGGCCGTCGGCTCCGTGCCGAACACGGCGGGCATCGGCCTCGAGGACGCGGGGGTGCAGCTGACGGAGTCGGGGCACATCCGCGTCAACCGCGTCGCCCGCACCAGCGTCCCCTCGATCTACGCGGCCGGGGACTGCACCACGTTCCTCCCGCTCGCCTCCGTCGCCGCCATGCAGGGCCGCACCGGCGTGTTCCACGCGATGGGCGACGCCGTGAACCCGACCGAGGTGCGCAACGTCGCGGCGAACATCTTCACGCAGCCCGAGATCGCGACCGTCGGGTGGAGCCAGCGCGAGATCGAGGAGGGCATCGCGCAGGGCGAGATCTACAAGCTCCCGCTCGCCGCGAACCCGCGGGCGAAGATGATGGGCATCCGCGACGGCTTCGTCAAGCTGTTCGCGCGCACCGGCTCCGGCACCGTCATCGGAGGCGTCATCGTCGCTCCGAAGGCGAGCGAGCTGATCTTCCCGCTCGCCCTCGCCGTGGAGCACCGCCTGACCGTCGACCAGGTCGCGCGGGCCTTCACCGTCTACCCGAGCCTCACCGGCTCGATCTCGGACGCCGCGCGCGCCATGCACATCGTCACCTGACGCGCCACTCCGCCGGGCCGCGCGGGGTGCGGCCCTTCATCGGCAGAGCGCACGACCGGGAATCGCGTGCGAAGCGATTGACGGCAGCGCGACGCGACCCGCTCGGCGGTACCCCTCACGTCGAGGAGCCGACCGCGCCGGGCCGCGCGGGGAGCGGCCCGGAACGGGCTCAGACGATCTGGAGGAGCACGTGTCCCGCGGGGACGGTCGCTCCGGCCGTCGCGTCGAGGCCCTTCACGACGCCGTCCTTGTGGGCGGTGAGCGGCTGCTCCATCTTCATCGCCTCGAGGACGACGACCAGGTCGCCGGTGACGACCGTGTCGCCCTCGGCGACGGCGACCTTGACGATGGTGGCCTGCATGGGCGAGGCGACGGAGTCGCCCGTGACGGTGCTGACGGAGGAGGAGCCACGGCGCTTCGGGGAGGCGGCAGCGGCCCCGCGGGCGGGTCCCGAGCCGACCAGGTCGCCGGGGAGAGTGACCTCGACGCGGCGCCCGTCGACCTCGACGACCACGTTCCGGCGGGCCGCCGGCTCGTCGGTCGCTCCGGGCTCGCCGCTCCAGGCCGGGATCGTGTTCTCGAACTCGGTCTCGATCCAGCGGGTGTAGATCGTGAAGGGCACGCCGCCCTCGGGGGCGAAGGCCGGGTCCTCGACGATCACGCGGTGGAAGGGGAGGACGGTCGGCAGTCCGGTGACCTCGAACTCGGCGAGGGCGCGGCGCGAGCGCTCCAGCGCCTGCTCGCGGCTGTCGCCGGTGACGATCAGCTTCGCGAGGAGCGAGTCGAAGGAGCCGGAGATCACGTCGCCGGCGACGACGCCGGAGTCGACGCGGACGCCGGGTCCGCCGGGGGCCTTGAAGACGTGCACCGGGCCCGGAGCGGGGAGGAAGCCGCGGCCCGCGTCCTCGCCGTTGATGCGGAACTCGAAGGAGTGGCCGCGGGGCTCCGGGTCGTCGTAGTCGAGCACGCCGCCCTCGGCGAGGCGGAACTGCTCGCGCACGAGGTCGATGCCGGTGATCTCCTCCGACACGGGGTGCTCGACCTGGAGGCGGGTGTTCACCTCGAGGAAGGACACCGTGCCGTCCTTGCCGATCAGGAACTCGCAGGTCCCGGCGCCGAGGTAGCCGACCTCCTGCAGGATCGCCTTCGAGGCGCGGTAGAGCTCGGTGTTCTGCGCATCCGTCAGGAACGGCGCGGGCGCCTCCTCGACGAGCTTCTGGTGGCGGCGCTGGAGGGAGCAGTCGCGGGTGGAGACCACGACGACGTTGCCGTGCGCGTCGGCCAGGCACTGGGTCTCGACGTGGCGCGGCTGGTCGAGGTACTTCTCGACGAAGCACTCGCCGCGGCCGAAGGCGGCGACGGCCTCGCGCGTGGCGGAGGCGAACAGCTCCTCGACCTCGCCGCGCTCGCGGGCGACCTTGAGGCCGCGACCGCCGCCGCCGAAGGCCGCCTTGATCGCGACGGGGAGGCCGTACTGGTCCACGAACTCGAGCACCTCGGCGGCGCCGGAGACGGGGTTGAGGGTTCCCGGGGCCAGCGGCGCGCCGACCTTCTCGGCGACGTGGCGGGCCGAGACCTTGTCGCCGAGGCGCTCGATGGCCTCGGGGCCGGGGCCGATCCAGATCAGGCCGGCGTCGATGACGGCGCGGGCGAAGTCGGCGTTCTCGGCGAGGAAGCCGTAGCCGGGGTGCACGGCGTCGGCACCGGAGCGGCGGGCCACCGAGAGCAGCTTGTCGATGACGAGGTAGGTCTCGGCGCTGGTCGTCCCGCCGAGGGCGTAGGCCTCGTCGGCGAGGCGGCTGTGCACGGCGTCGCGGTCCTGGTCGGCGTAGACGGCCACGGAGGCGATCCCGCTGTCGCGGGCGGCGCGGATGACTCGGACGGCGATCTCGCCCCGGTTGGCGACGAGCACCTTCGTAATCTTCGGCATGGTCCCCAACCCTAGGGGGCGGCTCCGCCCGGCCCGGCGCGGCTCACCACAAAGAAGCGGAGGGCCTTCGTCGGTTCCTCACAAGGGCGGGACGGGCCTCAGCGGTTCCAGAGCGCGGTCCAGTCGACGCCGAGGCTCCGCACCAGCGTGCGGAGGGTCGGCACCGACATCCCGATCACCGTCGAGGGGTCGCCCTCGATCGCGGTGATGAAGCCGGCGCCGCGGCCGTCGATGGTGAAGGCGCCGGCCACCTCGAGGGGCTCGCCGGTGGCGACGTAGGCGTCGATCTCGGCGTCGTCGATGTCGTCGGAGAACGTGACGGCGGCGGAGGTGACCGCTCCGGCCTCGGCGACGATCCTCCCGCCACGGTGGTCGACGAGCCAGTGGCCGGAGTGGAGGCGGCCGGTGCGACCGCGCTGGGCGCGCCAGCGCTCCCGGGCCCGCTCCGGCTCGTGCGGCTTGCCGTGGACGACCCCGTCGAGGACGAACGCGGAGTCGCCGCCGAGCACCAGACCGTCGATGTCCGGGCGCAGGACGGCGTGCGCCTTGGCGCGGGCGAGCAGCGAGACGGTGGCGTCCGCGTCCAGTGCCGCGCCCCGCTCCTGCTCGGCCCGGGCGACGGCCGCGGGCTCGTCCACCTCGGAGGGGACGACGACGGGCTCGATCCCGGAGGCCCGCAGCAGCGCGAGGCGCGCGGGGGAGGTGGAGGCGAGGTAGAGGCGCACGAGGGCTCCCTGCGGCCGGGCCCACGCTGTGGGATGCTCGACGGATGGCACAGACCCCGTCCCGAGCATCCGCCCGCCCCGACGGGGCCGACGACGCACTCGGGACCGAGATCGAGCTCGACATTAGCAACGTCGCCCACGGCGGCGTGTTCGTCGCCCGGCACGAGGGCCGCGTCGTCTTCGTCCCGGACGTCCTCCCCGGCGAGCGCGTGCGGGCGCGGATCAGCGAGGTCCGGCACGACAGCTTCTGGCGTGCCGAGGCGCTCGAGGTGCTCGAGGCGTCCGAGCACCGGGTGGAGCACGTCTGGCCCGAGGCCGCCCTCGACCGCCGCCCGGGGGAGCGCGTCGGCGGCGCCGAGCTCGGCCACGCCGACCTGGCCTACCAGCGCGAGCTGAAGCGCCTCGTGCTCGTCGACTCCTTCTCCCGCTTCGCCCGTCGCGAGGTCGAGGTGGAGGTCTCGCCGATCGGCGGGGACGACGCGTCCGGCGGCCTCGGCTGGCGCACGCGGAACCGCCTCCACGTCGACGACGACGGACGGGTCGGCCCCTACGCGGCACGCAGCCACCACGTCGTCACCGTGGAGTCGCTGCCCCTCGCGACCGCCGACTCCTCCCTGGCCGCACCGCTCGGCGAGCGCCTCGCTCCCGGCTCGGTGGTCGACCTCGTCGACGCGGCCGGATCCGAGGGGGCCGCGGTGCTCGTGCACGACCCCTCCGACAAGCGCGCCCGCCGCGACCGCACGGTGGTGAGCGAGTTCGTCGCCGACCGCACCTTCCGGGTCGACCGCACCGGCTTCTGGCAGGTGCACCGCGGAGCCGCCGCCGCGCTCTTCGAGGCCGTGCAGGCCGCCGTCGACGCGGATGCGGCGGACCCGTCGGCCGCCAACCACGACCTCTACGGCGGGGTGGGCCTGCTCGCCGCGGCGCTGGCCGACCGCCTCGGCGCCGGAGTGCGCGTGACCAGCGTCGAGAGCGACTCCCGCGCCACCGAGCACGCGCTCGAGAACCTGGCCGACCAGGTCGGCGCCCGCGCGGTGACCGCCCGCGTCGACCGCTACCTCCGCGACGTCGTCGCCCAGGCCGATGCGCGCGAGCGGGCGCGGTGGCGCGCGGCGACCGTGGTCCTCGACCCGCCGCGCTCGGGCGCCGGCCGAGCGGTCACCGACGCTCTGGCGGAGCTGCGGCCGGCGCAGCTCGTCTACGTCGCCTGCGACCCGGTCGCGCTCGCCCGCGACGTGGGCGCCCTGACCGGGGCGGGTTACGAGCTGGAGCGCCTCGAGGGCTTCGACCTCTTCCCGCACACCTCCCACGTGGAGGCCGTTGCGCGACTGGTCCGCCGAGAGGACTGACCGCGGGCCCGCGTCTGCGTACCATGGGCGGGATGGAGCCCCACGTCGACGCAGCCGAGGCCCCGCGCGTGCGCGTGGCGATCGTGGACGACCACGAGTCGGTGCGCCTGGGCGTGGCCGCCGCCGTCGAGAGCGCGGGGATGCAGGTGGTCGCCGCCGCCGAGACCGTCCAGGCCCTCGAGAGCACGATCGGCGGCGCGGAGATCGAGGTGCTCGTCCTCGACCTGTCCCTGAACGACGGCTCGAGCATCACCAGCAACGTCAAGTGGGGGCAGGTGCGCGGCTCCGCCGTCCTCGTCCACAGCATCGCGGACCGTGTCGTGGCCGTGCGGGAGGCGCTCGCCGCGGGAGCGGCCGGCGTCATCCCGAAGTCCTCGCCCATGTCGACGGTCGTCGCCGCCATCCGCACGGTCGCCCGCGGCGAGGTCCTCAACAATCTGGAGTGGGCCTCGGCCATCGACGCCGACGACGACTTCGCGCGGGCCGTGCTCGGCCGTCGCGAGCGCGACGTCCTGCACCTCTACGCCTCGGGGCTGCCGCTGAAGCTGGTGGCCGAGCGGCTGCAGATCTCGGTGTCGACGGCGAAGGAGTACCTCGACCGGATCCGCGACAAGTACGTCGAGATCGGCCGTCCCGCCCCGACGAAGGTCGATCTGCTGCGGCGCGCGGTGGAGGACGGCATCCTGCCGGGCATCGACCCGGACGACGGCGATGGCGGGCGCTGAGGCGCCGATCGCCCGCCGCAACGCCGGGCGCGAGCGCATCGACCGGATCATCAGCACGGTCGTGTCGTTCTTCGGCTTCGGCTTCGGCGTGCAGACCGTCCCGCCGATCCTCGCGCAGCTGCCCCTCCTGCGCCCCGAGGTGGCCTGGCCGGTGCTGGTGCTGGTCTTCGGATCGCTCACCGCCGCCGTGGTCACCGCCGTGCTGCGGCGGGGCACGCGGATCACGGCGGTCCTGGTCGCCGTCGGTGTCCTCATCGCCCTCCTGACCTGGCCGGCCGCCGTCGCCACCGGGGGCGCGGACCGCGAGACCCCGTGGATCTGGTACCTGCTGACCATCGGCACCGCCTTCTGCACGATCGCCGCTCCCCTCCGGATCGCGATCGCGTACGTGTCGGTGACGACCATGCTGTTCGGGCTGCTGCGCGTCCTCCCCTCCGGCGGCGGGGCGGAGCCGACCCGCGCGATCCTCGACGCCGCCTACGTGGGCATCGTCGGCTTCGTGATGCTGGTGCTGATCACCGTGCTCCGGCAGTCGGCCGACGAGATCGACCGTGCGCAGACGACGGCCATGGAGCAGTACGAGGCGGCGATGCGCCAGCACGCCGGCGAGGTGGAGCGGGTCGAGGTCGACGCCCTGGTGCACGACAACGTGCTCGCGACGCTGCTCTCCGCCGCCTCAGCCGAGTCGCCGGCCGAGCGCGCGCTGGTCTCCTCGATGGCGCAGCGCACCCTCGCCGTGCTGCTGCCCGACCACGAGCCGGAGCCGCCCGAGGGGCTGGTCCCGCTCGAGCTCCTGCAGCGCCAGCTCGCCCACGCGGCGTCCACCTTCGGGACCGAGATCGCAGTCGCGACGGCCGATGGAGTGGATCCGCGCGCGACGACGCTGCCGCGCCCGGTGGCCGAGGCGCTGCTCGGCGCGGTCTGGCAGGCGCTCGCCAACAGCGTCCAGCACGCGGGTCCGAGCGGCAGCGTCCACCGCGCCGTGCACGGGCTGCTGGGCGACGGCGCGGTGGAGGTCGTGGTGGAGGACGACGGCCGCGGCTTCCGGCTCGCCGACGTCCCGCGCGAGCGGCTGGGCATCCGGCTCTCCATCCTCGAGCGGGTGCACAACGCGCGGGGATCGGCGCGGGTCGACTCGACTCCGGGCGAGGGCACCCGAGTCGTCCTCTCCTGGCGGGCGGACGCGGGAGGAGGGCCGTGATCGCCTACCCGCGCCCCCTGCTCCAGGCGCTCGGCGCCGGCTTCTCGCTGTACCACGTGGTGCTCGCCTTCTTCTCCTTCCGCATCTCCCCGGCCACGCCGGCAGACCTCGTCGCGGTCGCGCTGTACGTCGCGGCGACCGTCGTCGCCCTCTGGCCCGGAGCGACGACCCGGCTCGCCCTGCCCGTCGCGGTCGGGATGACCGCGGTCGCCGTCGCTCTGCCGCTGCTGGTCGCGCCGTCGCTCGATCCGGGCGCCTCCAACGGCTACTCCACCTGGTACATCGCCGCGGTCGGCACCCTCATGACGATCGTGTGCGCCCGCCGGCGCGCGGCCTGCGCCTGGGTCGGCGTCGGCTTCCTGATCGTGCACACCGTGTTCTGGGCCGGCCCGGCCGCGCTGGCCACTCTCGGCGTCGTCGGGGGGATCGCCTGGGTCGCGATCGCGCAGCTGCTCATCGTCGAGCTCGGGCGCGCGGGCTCCGAGGCGCGCGTGCTCGAGGCGGCCGAGCGCGCGGCCGCGTCGTGGCGGGCCGCGGAGGAGGCGCACCTCACGGAGCGCGAGGTCCGGCTGGAGCAGACCCGTGCCCTCGCCGCCGACATGCTGCTGCGCATCGCCGAGCCGGGACCGGGCCTCACCGACGAGGAGCGGCGCGAGTGCCGGCTGCTCGAGGCGGCCGTGCGCGATGAGATCCGCGGCCGGCGGCTGCTGGACGACGAGGTGCGGCGTCTCGTGCTTGACGCGCGGCGGCGGGGGGTGACCGTGTCGGTGCTCGACGACGGCGGCCTCGACCGCACCTCCGAGGGCGAGAGCCGACGGGTGCTGGAGGAGCTCGCCCAGGCTCTGAGCGGGATCCGCGAGGAGGTCGACCGCGTGGTGGTGCGCACCGCGTCGGCCGACTCGGCCTCGGCGGTCACAGTGGTGGGCCTGCGGACGGCCGGCGACGGCAGCGCGGGCGCCCTCGGCTCCGACGACGCGGGGGACGAGGTCGACGCCTGGGTCGAGATCCGGCGCGACGGCGTCGGCGGACGGGACGTCTGAGCGGCGGAGCGCGCGCGGGACGGCGCGGCCGTCCGCCTGCGCAGCGACCGGCGGCGACCCGCCCCGGAGGGCGTGCGGATGTCGGATCGGTGCCGCGGTCGGTACGCTCCGGCTCTCAGCACGGCTCAGGTCCTGGCGCACCCGGTCTCTCGGCGCGGACCGATCGTCGGCGCGGCACGAGCGTGAGCAGAGCCGTCATGGGCAGAGCCCGTTGAGCGCAGAGCGCGTCAGGACGAAAGCCCGTTAACGGAGTGCGGCGGGCCGTCCACTCCTCCGAAGAGGGGGCCCGGCCCGCCGTCAAACCCCGAGTGAGGGTAACAACCCGAATATTACCCTCACTCGCCCCCAACACACCCGCCTGCTTACCCTGGTCGGCGAGTGATTGGCGGTGCCCCTTCCGAAGGAGGAGCACCGTACGTCCACTAGTGTGCTCGCTCCGCCAGGAGGCGCATAGTCAGCACTTTAGGGGACTAATCGGGGGACAAATTTCACGTTCCGCGTCGCGGATCGCTCGTTCCCCGACGGGCTGCGTCTGCGAGTCCGCTCAGCCGGAGAAGGAGCGCCATGCTCCCGGTGCCGGCCGCAGCGGCCCGCGGACCGCCGCGGCGCGGTCGTTCCAGCCCCCGCTGAGCTCCTGCGGGGTCTCCGGCTCGGCCTCGGTGCGAGAGGTCAGTGCGGTGACGACGGCCGTGACGGCGGCGATCTCCGCGGCGTCGAGGCCGGAGGTGGAGATGACGACGGCGGGTGCGGAGTCGGAGGCGGTCATCCCGTGACGCTATCGCATGCCGTTCACGGCGCCGGTCGGCGGGGCATGGCTATGCTGACGCCGGATGCCGCCGGAGCGTCGTCCGTCCGTTGCGAACAGGAGCGTCCCCGCATGCCGACGTGGTTCCCGAGGAGCGGTGCCGCGGCGCTGCGCCCCCTGCGTCTGCTGGTCCGGAGGTCGCCTGCGGCCGTCTCGGTCGTCCTGGTCCTCCTGGCCGCGAGCGCGATCACGGGGACGCTCGTCGCCCCCGCAGGAGCCGAGACGACGGCCTGGTGGGCGGCGGGCCCGATGACGACCCTCGACGGCCGTCCGTGGACGGCGGTGACCGCCCTCCTGATCGCGGCGGACCCGCTGCAGCTGCTCCTGGACGTCGTGCTGGTGCTCCCGATGCTCCTCGCCGCGGAGCGCCGCCTCGGCTCGGCCCGCACCCTCCTCGCCTTCCTCGTGACCGGCGCCGTCGGGATCGTCGTCGGGTCCTCCGTGCAGTCGATCGGCGCTCTCGTCGGGGAGTGGTGGGCGGGCGACACCGTCGGCGACCACACCTTCGACCCGCTGATCGGCGCGGTCGGCGCCCTCATCGCCTCGACCGCCTTCATGGGCGCTCTGTGGCGTCGCCGCCTCCGGGTGACCGTCTTCGCCGTCGTGCTGATGTTCGTTCTCTACGCGGGCGACTCCGCCGACGCGTACCGGCTCCTCGCGGGCGGCGCGGGGCTCGTGCTCGGCGCGGTGCTCGCGCGGGGAGCGGCAGGGCTGCGTCCGCAGCGTCCGGCGCCGAGCTCGCACCGCGAGTCCCGGGGGCTGCTGGCGGCGGTCGTCGTCGTCACCGCGATCGGTCCGCTCGTCGCCGTCCTCTCGGACTCGGGCTACGGTCCGTTCTCGTTCCTCGGCCGACTGCTGCAGAGCGCCTTCACGGGGACGACGAACCTCGAGGACCCGTGCAGCCGCGCCCTCCGGCACTGCGCGCACCACGTGAAGCTGAGCCTGGTCGCCCCCGGGCCGATCCTGCTGACGTTCGTCCCGCTCCTCCTCCTGCTCGTCGCCGCCTACGGCCTGCGCTCCGGGCGCCGCCTGGGCCTGCTGCTGGCGGTCGGGGTGAACATCGCGATCGCGATCCTGGAGGTCTTCTCCCTCCAGCGCGCCGCCCGTCACCCCGAGTTCCTGTACTACGCCGAGTACCTGCTCTGGGTGGCGACGACGGTGCTGGTGCCGCTGGCCGTCGTGGCGATGCTCGTGATCGGGAGGAGGCACTTCCGCATCCGCGCGCCCCGTGCCGCCGCGAGGCTCTGGACGCGGGTCGTCGCCATCGCCTTCGTCGTGTCCCTCGGCGGCTACCTGGCGCTCTCGGCCGGCGTGCGCACGAGCTTCGAGCCGCTCCTGGGCCTCGGGAGGCTCCTCCTGGACGGGCTGCTGCGCTTCGTCCCGGTGAGCTTCCTCGGCGGCGCCGGACTGCTCGCCGTGCCGCGGGAGCCCGTTGCGCGGATCGTCTTCGAGTGGGTCGGCCCGGTGTTCTGGCTCGTGGTCGTCGTGGCGGTGGTCGCTCTGCTCCGGGCCACCGACGTGCAGCGGAACCGCGGCGACGAGGCGCGGTACCGCGCGCTCCTGTCCCTGCACGGCGCCGGCAGCCTCGGCCACCAGGGGACCTGGGAGGGCAACGCGCACTGGATCTCGGCCGACGGGACCGGCGGAGTCGCCTACCGGGTGATCGGCGGCGTGGCGATCACCCTCTCCGACCCCGCCTGCGCTCCCGAGCGGCGGGAGGACGTCGTGGCCGAGTTCGTGCGGTTCTGCGACGAGCGCAGCTGGACGCCCGTGTTCTACAGCATCCACGACGAGCTGCTCCCCGTCTTCGACCGGCTCGGCTGGTCGCGCCTCTCGGTCGGCGAGGAGACGATCATCGAGCTCTCCTCCTTCGAGCTCACCGGCAAGCGGTGGCAGAAGGTGCGCTACCCGCTCACGCGCGGCATCAAGCTGGGCATCGAGGCGCAGTGGACCAGCTGGCCCGAGCTCTCCCTCGGCATGGCCAACCAGATCGTCGACCTGTCGGAGCGCTGGGTCGCCGAGAAGGCGCTGCCCGAGATGGGCTTCACCCTCGGTGGCATCGACGAGGTCCGCGATCCCGACGTCGCCCTCCTGCTCGCGGTCGGACCGGACGGCGTGCTGCAGGGAGTGACGAGCTGGCTGCCCGTGCACAGGGAGGGTCGCGTGGTCGGCTGGACCCTCGACTTCATGCGCCGCTCCGACGACTCGATGCCCGGCATCATGGAGTTCCTCATCGCCTCCGCGGCGCTGCGCGTCAAGGAGGAGGGTACCGAGTTCCTCTCGCTCTCGGGCGCACCGCTCGCCACCGCACCGGTCGAGGAGGGGGAGGAGCCTCCGGAGCCGACGGTCCTCTCGCGCCTGCTCGAGTTCCTCTCGCGGACGCTCGAGCCGGCCTACGGCTTCACGTCGCTGTTCCGCTTCAAGGCCAAGTTCCACCCGCGCTACGCGGGCCTCTGGATGACCTACCCCGACGCGCTGCAGCTGCCTCGGATCGGAGCCGCGCTGGGTCGCGCCTACCTGCCGGACCTCTCCGCCGCGCAGGCGCTGGCGTTCGCGCGGGTGGTCGGGGCGAAGCCGGAGGAGAAGCCGTCCGAGGCGCCCGCGGCGAAGCCGGATGCTCCGGCCGCGAAGGCAGGCGCTCCGGCGGTGAAGGCGGGTGCTCCGGCAGCCGAGCCGGACGGTCCTGCGGTGAAGGCGGGTGCTCCGGCGGCGAAGGCGGATGCCCGGGAAGCGGAGCCCGATTCCGCGACAGGGGAGCCGGGTGCTCCGGCCGCGGAGCCGGCCGCTCCCGTCGTGCGACCCGATGCTCCCGCGGAGTCCGCTGCCCGACGGACCGGCCCCGGCTCCTCCGACTGATCGTTCCGCCCCTCCGCCCCGTGAGGAGGTGGGCGCAGCGGAACGCCGCGGCACGGACGGTCTCCCGTCTCCTGCCGCGGCGTCCGAGCGAGCCGGGTCAGAGCGGGATGTTGCCGTGCTTCTTCGCGGGCAGGTTGGCGCGCTTGGTGCGTAGCGCACGCAGCGCCTTGATGACGGAGACACGCGTCGCCGAGGGCTCGATCACGCCGTCGAGCTCGCCGCGCTCGGCCGCGAGGAACGGGCTCGCGACGTTGTAGGTGTACTCGTTCGCCAGGCGCGTCCGGACAGCTGCGACGTCCTCGCCGGCCTCCTCCGCCTTGCGGATCTCGTTGCGGTAGAGGATGTTCACCGCGCCCTGGCCGCCCATGACGGCGATCTCGGCGGTCGGCCACGCGAGGTTGATGTCGGCTCCCAGCTGCTTGGACCCCATCACGATGTACGCGCCGCCGTACGCCTTGCGCAGGATGACCGTGACCAGCGGCACGGTCGCCTCGGCGTAGGCGTAGAGCAGCTTCGCGCCGCGGCGGATGACGCCGGTCCACTCCTGGTCGGTGCCGGGCAGGTAGCCCGGGACGTCGACCAGGGTCAGGATCGGCAGCGAGAACGCGTCGCAGAAGCGGACGAAGCGGGACGCCTTCTCGCCCGCCTCGATGTTCAGCGTGCCCGCCATGGCGCTCGGCTGGTTCGCGATGATGCCGACGGAGCGGCCCTCGACGCGGCCGAAGCCGATCACGATGTTCGGCGCGAACAGCGGCTGCACCTCGAGGAAGTCGCCCTCGTCGACGATGTGCTCGATGACGCCGCGCATGTCGTACGGCTGGTTCGGGCTGTCCGGGATGACCGTGTCGAGGAAGCGGTCCGCGTCGGTCGTCTCGAGGTCGACCTCGGTCTCGAAGACGGGGACAGGCGACAGGTTGTTGTCCGGGAGGAAGGAGAGGAGCGTCCGCGCGTAGTCGAGCGCGTCGTTCTCGTCGCTCGCGAGGTAGTGCGAGACGCCCGAGATCTTGTTGTGGGTCAGAGCACCGCCGAGCTCCTCCATGCCGACGTCCTCGCCGGTGACGGTCTTGATCACGTCGGGCCCGGTGACGAACATCTGGCTGGTCTTGTCGACCATGATCACGAAGTCGGTCAGGGCGGGGGAGTAGACCGCGCCTCCCGCGGCCGGGCCGCAGATGATCGAGATCTGGGGGATCACGCCGCTCGCCGCGGTGTTGCGGCGGAAGATCTCGCCGTATTTGCCGAGGGCGACCACGCCCTCCTGGATCCGTGCTCCGCCGGAGTCGAGGATGCCGATGATCGGGACGCCGGTCTTCAGGGCGAGGTCCATCACCTTGATGATCTTCTCGCCGGCCACCTCGCCGAGCGAGCCGCCGAAGATCGTGAAGTCCTGCGAGTACACGGCGACCTGGCGGCCGTGGATGGTGCCGGTCCCGGTGACGACGGCGTCGCCGTAGGGGCGCTTCTTCTCCATGCCGAAGGCGTGGGTGCGGTGGCGCACGAACTCGTCCAGCTCGACGAACGAGCCCGGGTCGAGGAGGGTGTGGATCCGCTCCCGTGCGGTCATCTTGCCCTTGGCGTGCTGCTTCTCGATCGCCGCCTCGCCACTGGCCGTGACGGCCTCGTGGTAGCGGTTCCTGAGGTCCGCGATCTTCCCCGCGGTCGTGTACAGATCGGGCGCGGGACGTTCGGTGTTCGCGGTCACCCGCTCACCCTACCGGCGGGGCGGACGCCTCCTCTTGTCGCACTCGCACAGGGAGGGCCGCTCCCGACGGGAGGATCCGGACAAGGGCGGGCCGTCGCGCGCGGCGCTCGGAGCGGCCTCGCGGGAGCCGCCGCTACCGTGGCGGCATGCTCCTCCCGCTCTCCTCCGCCGTCTCCCCCCGCGTCCTCGCGCTCGAGTCGGCGGGGTCGACGAACGACGAGCTCCGCGAGCGGGCGGCCGCCGACCCCGCCGCGTGGCCGCACCTCTCCGTCGTCGCCACCGGCGACCAGCGAGCCGGGCGCGGCCGGCTGGGGCGCGTCTGGCAGGCGCCCGCGGGCCGCACCCTCGCGGCCTCGACTCTGGTCGACGCCTCCGCCCTCGGCGCCGAGGCCTCCGGCTGGCTGCCGCTCGTGGCCGGCGCCGCTCTCGCCCGGGCCCTCGCACCCCTCGTCGACGGGGACGTCGCCGTCAAGTGGCCCAACGACGTCCTGATCGACGGCCGGAAGGTCGCGGGGGTCCTCGCCGAGCGCCTGCCGGACGGACGGGTCGTCGTCGGCACCGGTGTGAACCTGCTGCTGACGGAGGCGGAGCTGCCGGTCCCGACCGCCACCTCGCTCGCCCTCGCCGGAGCACGGACGACGAGCGCCGACGAGGTGCTCGCCGCGTTCCTGACCGGATTCCAGGGGCTGCTGGCTCCGCTGCTCGCCCAGGGCGACGCCGAGGCCTCCGGAGCGGCCGCCGCCGTTCGCGCCTCCTGCGGCACCCTCGGAACGCGCGTCCGGCTCGAGTTGCCCGACGGCACGCAGGAGGAGGGGACCGCCGCCGCACTCGCCCCGGACGGCTCCCTCCTGCTCGAGCAGGGCGGCGCGCTGCGCTCGTTCACGGCCGGCGACGTCACGCATCTGCGCTCCTGATGGCCAGGACCGACCCCGCCGACCGCGAGCTGGCGCGGCTGACCCCGCGCGCCCGCCGGGCGGTCGCACCGGTCGTCGGTCTCCTCCTGCTCACCTGGACGGGCTTCTACTTCGCCGCGCAGTTCGAGCTCGCCCTGCAGCGCTGGATCATCGGGCTCGGCACCGCACTTCTGGTGCTTCTCCTCTGCGCTCCCGGGATCGCGGGCTGGGCGAGCGTGCGCTACCGCGTCACCGCCTCCGGCCTCAGCGCGCGCCGGGGCGTGGCGTCGATCCGGCGGGCCGAGGTGGTCTTCGATCGGAGGATGGAGGTCGTGGTCGAGCGCTCCCTCGGCCAGCGCCTCGCCCGGTGCGGGGACGTCCGGATCCTGCAGGCGGGAGCCGAGGTGTTCGTGCTGCGGGACCTGCCGGATCCGGAGCTCACGGCCGACCTGCTGCAGGAGGCGATCGGCGCGGCTCCCGCTCTCGAGCCGGAGTGGCCGCCGCCCGCGTGAGCGCGTCGGGGCCTCGGTAGCATGGAGCCGCCCCGCGCCAGCGGGCGGAGACGGAGGAGCGCCATGCGCGTCGGCGTGATCGGGGGCGGCCAGCTCGCCCGGATGATGATCCCCGCGGCGGTGGAGCTCGGCATCGAGATCGCCGTGCTCGCCGAGAGCGAGGGCGCCCCGGCGGGCCTGGCCGCGACACGGGTCGGCGACCACCGCGACGAGGCGACCGTGCTCGCCTTCGCCGAGACCGTGGACGTGGTCACGTTCGACCACGAGCACGTTCCCCAGCCGATCCTCCGCGAGCTCGTCGCCCGCGGCGTCGCCGTGCACCCCGGGCCCGACGCCCTGCTGTTCGCCCAGGACAAGCTGATGATGCGGCGCCGCCTGACCGAGCTCGGCGTGCCCGTGCCCGAGTGGGCCGAGGTCTCCTCCGCCGAGGAGCTGGGGGAGTTCCTGGCCGAGCACGGCGGCAGCGCCGTGGTGAAGACCGCGCGCGGCGGCTACGACGGCAAGGGCGTTCGCGTGGTGCGCGGCGCCCACGAGGCGGACGACTGGTTCACCGCCCTCGCCGAGGACGGCCGGGGCGGCTCGCTCCTGGTCGAGGAGCTGGTGGGCTTCCGCCGCGAGCTCGCGCAGCTCGTCGCTCGGCGCCCCTCCGGCGAGAGCATCCTCTGGCCGGTGGTGGAGTCCGTGCAGCGCGACGGCGTCTGCGCCGAGGTGATCGCTCCGGCCCCCGCGTCCGCCGGCCGGCTCGCAGCCGCCGCGGCCGAGATCGCGCAGACGATCGCCGACAGCCTGGAGGTCACCGGCGTCCTGGCCGTCGAGCTGTTCGAGACGACGGACGACCGGATCCTGGTCAACGAGCTGGCCATGCGCCCGCACAACAGCGGCCACTGGACGATGGACGGATCGACCACGTCGCAGTTCGAGCAGCACCTGCGCGCGGTCCTCGACCTGCCGCTCGGCGCGACGGGCTGCCGCGACCCGTGGACCGTGATGGTCAATGTGCTCGGCGGCCCGGTGGGGGAGTCGCTGACCGACCGCTACCCGCGGGTGCTCGCCGATCACCCGGGTGTGAAGGTGCACAACTACGGCAAGGAGCCGCGACCGGGCCGCAAGGTCGGGCACGTGAACGCCACCGGCGACGACCTCGACCTCGTGGTCTACGAGGCTCGCGCGGCGGCGGCCGTTCTCACGGACTGACCCGTACGATGGTCGCCGTGACGAGCCTGCCGACCTCCCCGACCCCTGCCGGAGCCCTCTCGTGAGCGCGGACGCGCTCGTGAACGGGCCCGCGCCGCTCGTCGGCGTCGTGATGGGCTCGGACTCGGACTGGTCCGTCATGCAGGCGGCGTCCGCCGTCCTCGCCGAGTTCGGCGTGGCGCACGAGGTCCGCGTCGTCTCCGCGCACCGCACCCCGGAGGCGATGATCGCGTACGGACGCGAGGCCCGCGGCCGCGGCCTGAAGGTCGTCATCGCCGGGGCGGGCGGAGCCGCCCACCTCCCCGGCATGCTCGCCGCCGTGACCTCGCTCCCCGTCGTCGGAGTGCCGGTCCCGCTCGCCCGACTCGACGGGCTCGACTCCCTCCTCTCGATCGTGCAGATGCCCGCGGGCGTCCCCGTCGCCACCGTCTCCATCGGCGGAGCGCGGAACGCCGGACTGCTCGCGGTGAAGATCCTCGCGACCGCGGACGACGCCCTCTCCGCAGCGCTCGACGCCTTCGCCGCCGACCTCGAGGTGCAGGTCGCCGCGAAGAACGACGCCCTGGTGGCGGGCCTGTGACGGCCGTCGCCCTGCCGCTGCGGCACCCGGACGTCGCCTCCCGCGCCTTCATGACGCGGCGGGCGTGGTGGCTGCTGATCGTCAACCTGCTGGTGCCCGGGTCCGCTCAGGTCCTGGCGGGCAACCGCCGGCTCGGGCGCCTGGGGCTCGGCTTCACCCTCGGGCTCTGGGTCGCCCTCCTGGTCGCGGTGCTCCTCTACTTCGTCTTCCCGACCGGCCTCTACACGCTCGCGACCTTCGACCTCTCGATGCTCGCGCTCCAGGCCGCGCTCGTCGTCTACGGGGTGGTCTGGGCCGTGCTGACGCTCGACACCCTCCGCCTGATCCGCGTCGTCCGGGTGCGCCCGCGGATGCGCGGAGTGCTCGCGTTCGCGACGATCGCGCTGATGGCGGTCTCGGTCGGCACCACCGCCTACGGCACCTACCTGCTCGGCGTGACCCGGGGGACGCTGTCGTCGATCTTCGGCGGTGGAGCGATCGAGCAGCCGATCGACGGCCGCTACAACGTGATGCTCCTCGGCGGCGACGCGGGAGAGGACCGCGACGGTCTGCGCCCCGACAGCATCTCGGTGGTCAGCATCGACGCGTCGAGCGGCAAGGCCTCGATCATCGGCGTCTCGCGCGAGTTCGTCGACTTCCCGTTCCCCGAGACCAGCCCGATGCACGAGCTCTACCCCGACGGCTACGACACCGACAACTGCGCCGTCGACGTCTGCAAGCTCAACTCGGTCTACACCGAGGTCGAGCTGAAGCACCCGGAGCTCTACCCCGACGCCGTCGACCACGGCAGCGAGCCCGGCATCGAGGCGATGCGCGACGCGGTCGAGGGCATCCTCGATCTGAGGATCCAGTACTACGCGCTGATCGACATGGAGGGCTTCGCCCAGCTGATCGATGCGCTCGGCGGCATCGACATCGACTACGTGGCCGACGAGCCGCTGCCCCTGGGCGGGCTGCCCGACTCCGACGGCGTGATGCAGGGCGTCAACCAGTGGATCGATCCCGGGCACTGGCACTTCAACGGCGAGCAGGCCCTCGCCTACGCCCGGTCTCGCTACACCACGAGCGACTACGACCGGATGGCGCGCCAGCGGCAGGTGCAGGAGGCGCTGCTCGCCCAGTTCGAGCCGGGCAACGTCCTCGCCAAGTTCCAGGACGTCGCGTCCGCCGGGTCCCAGGTCATCAAGACGGACGTCCCGCAGGGGATGCTCGGCTACTTCGTGCAGCTGGGGCTCAAGACGAAGTCGCAGCCGGTGGATCCGATCGAGCTGGTCCCGCCGGCCGTCGACCCGGAGGACCCGGACTACGACGTCGTGCACTCGCTGGTGAGCGCCGGACTGTCGGGCGACTCCGCGCCGTAGACGGCCGGGTGCCGCACGCCTCAGAGGTCGGCGTGCAGCGCCCAGACGCGCTCGGCGGAGTCGCGCCAGCTGAAGGCGCGGGAGCGGTCGCGGCCGGCCACCGACATCCGCTCGCGCAGCCCGGTGTCGGCGAGCACGCTGCTCATGGCGAGGGCGAGGCGGTCCGGGTAGTCCTTCGCGTCGCCGCGCTCGACGGCGACGCCGGCGTCCGCGGCGACCTCCATCAGCGCGGGGTCGTCGGAGTGCACCACCGGCACTCCGAAGTGCATCGCCTCGAGCACGGGCAGGCCGAAGCCCTCGGCGATGCTCGGGTAGACGAAGAGGGTGGCCCGGGAGAGGACGACGGCGAGGTCGGCGTCGCTGAGGACTCCCAGGGCGCGCACGCGCGTCTCGTCGAGGCCCTGCTCGTCGGCGACGGAGGCCACGTCGAGGTCGCCCCAGCCGGTCGGGCCGACCAGGAGCAGCGGGATCGCCGGCGCGGACGCTCCTCCGAAGGCCGCGATCAGCGAGACCAGGCCCTTGCGCGGCTCCAGCGTGCCGACGCTCAGCACGTACTCCGGGGGGAGGCCCAGCGCCGTGGCGCGCTCGTCGGCGTCCTCCGGGACGACCAGGCCGGAGCCGACGGCTCCGCCGATCACGCGCAGTCGATCGCCGAAGTCCATCAGCTGGGAGAGCTGGTGGGCGACCGCGTGAGTGGGGACGACGACGGCGTCCGCGTGCTTGCGGGCGCGCTTGGCCATCGCCCGGTGCCACTTCGCGCCGTGCGGGGTGAGGGTCTCGGGATGCGTCCACGGCACCGTGTCGTGGATCGTGACGGCGATCTGCTCGCCCTCGCTCCCGTCGTGGCTGCGCAGCGGGGCGAAGAGGCTCGGGGCGTGGATCATGCCGCCGCCGGCCGGGATGGCGATCCCGTACTGCCAGGCGCGCGAGAGCTCGCGGCGCCCGAGCGGCAGCCGGTGGATGCGCGCGAGGCCGGGCAGGCGCAGGCGCAGCTCCTCCTCCTTCTCGGGCGGGTGGGCGGAGACGACGGCCTCCACCTCGCAGTCGCGGGGAGCCGTCGCGATCAGCTCGCGGGTGAGCTCCTCGGTGTAGCGGCCGATGCCGCCGGGCACGCGGGCGAGCATCTGGTCGACGACGACGCGGAGAGTGGTGGTCACGGGGTCACCGCCTCGAGGGGTGCGGCGGCGAGCGCGTCCTGCCAGGAGCGCAGCGGCGGCAGGCCCGCCCGGCTCCAGCCGTCGTGTCCGAGGACCGAGTAGGCCGGACGCGGAGCGGGGCGGACGAACGAGCCGCTGTCGGTCGGGCGCAGGCGCTCGGGATCCAGGCCCGCCTTGGCGAAGACGGCACGGGCGAAGCCGAGCCAGGTCGTCTCGCCGGAGCTGGTGCCGTGGTAGACGCCGGCCGGGGCCTCCGCGTCGACCAGCTCGATCAGGCGCGCGGCGAGGTCGGCGGTCCAGGTGGGCTGGCCGTGCTGGTCGTCGACCACGGTCAGCGTCTCGTGCGCGCCCGCCAGTCGCACCATCGTCTTAGCGAAGTTGCCGCCGTGCTCGCCGTAGAGCCAGGCCGTGCGGACGACGTACCCGCGGTCCGGGTTGGCCTCGAGCACCAGGCGCTCGCCCTCGGCCTTCGTGCGGCCGTAGGCCGAGATCGGGTTCCGGGGGTGGTCCTCGGAGTAGGGGGTCGTCGCGGAGCCGTCGAAGACGTAGTCGGTGGAGACCTGCACGAGTGCGGCTCCCGTCTCGGCGGTGGCGAGGGCGAGGTTGCGCGCTCCGACGGCGTTGACGCGGTGCGCCTCCTCCTCGTCGGTCTCGGCGTCGTCGACGCAGGTGTACGCGGCGCAGTTCACCACGGCGTCGTGTCCCGCGACGGCGGCGCGCACGGCGTCGAGGTCGGTCACGTCGAGGTCGGAGCGGCCGAGGGCGGTGCTGGGGCGGGAGCCGAGGGCCGCGCGCAGGTCGGTGCCGAGCATGCCGGAGGCGCCCGTGATGAGGAAGGTCACCTCCTCATCATGCCCGAGCGGTCCGTCGGCCGACGGTCGGCGCTCCGGCACGCCGCCGGGTGGCGCAGAGAGGCGTCGCGGGCCCGTGACACGCCGTCGTTAAACTGGCGACCGTGCAGATCCGAGAGCTCGACATCCCCGACGTCTACGAAGTGACTCCGCGCCAGTTCCCCGACGATCGCGGGGTCTTCTACGAGTTCTACCGCTTCGACCGCCTGGCCGAGAAGGTCGGGCACCCGCTCTCGCTGCGGCAGGGCAACACCTCCGTCTCGCGGCGCGGCACCGTCCGCGGCATCCACTTCGCGCAGATCCCGCCGTCGCAGGCCAAGTACGTCTCGTGCTTCTCCGGCGCGGTCCTCGACTACGTGATCGACGTGCGCGTCGGGTCGCCGACCTTCGGGCGCTGGGAGTCGATCCTGCTCGACGACGTCGACCGCCGCTCCGTCTACATCGCCGAGGGCGTCGCGCACGCCTTCGTGGCGCTGACCGAGGGCGCCGTGGTCTCGTACCTCGTGAACGCCACCTTCGACCCGGTGCGGGAGAAGGGGATCGACCCGCTCGACGAGCAGATCGGCCTGCGCTTCCCGGAGGAGGCCGGCGAGCTGCTCCTCTCACCGAAGGACACCGACGCACCGACGCTGGCCGAGGCCGAGGCGCAGGGCCTGCTGCCGACCTGGGACGAGGCGCGGGCCTTCTACGCGGAGCTCGACTCCGCGTCCTGACCGCCGATCCGGCGGACGGGCCGCCCGGCGCCGGCCAGGCGGCACGCCCGACCGGACCGGATCAGCTCTTCGAGCGCAGGCGCATCAGCGCGACCCGGGCGCCCAGCCCGGCGCGCACCGCCGCACGGATCGGCGCCTGGTACCAGGCCCCGTACTTCTGCGCGAGGTAGAGGTAGGCGCTGCGGTGGTGGACCGCGAGCATCCGCGCCGAGGCCAGGCGGGTGGAGTGCCCGCCGAGGTGGGAGACGACCGCGTCGGCGAGGTAGACGTTGGTCCACCCGCGCTGTCCGAGCGAGTCGCCCAGCTGGACGTCCTCGAAGTACATGAAGTAGCGGTCGTCGAACCCGCCGATCTCCTCGAAGGCCGTGCGGCGCACCATCACGCAGGCGCCGGAGAGCCAGCCCGCCTCCATCCGGCCGTGGCGGAGGGTCTCGACCGCGCGCGAGCGCCGGTAGGTCGCCGACCACGGGTTGCCGGGCCAGACGTGGGCGAAGACGGCGTGCCCGACGCCCGTGCCGAGCGAGGGCAGAGCGCGGGCGGAGGGGTAGATCGTGCCGTCGGAGTCGAGGATCCGCGGCCCGATCGAGCCGATCCGGTCGTCCGCCGTCGCGGCGTCGTAGAGGGCGTCGATCGAGCCGGGGAGGAAGACCGTGTCCGGGTTGGTCACCAGGATCCACTCCACTTCGGGCCCGAGGCGGTCGACCGCGTAGTTGACGGCCCGGCCGTAGCCGAGGTTCTGCCCGGTCTCGTGGAACTCGACGTGGGGCAGGCGCTCGACGACGCTGCGGACGGAGTCGTCCGTGGTCAGGTTGTCGACCACCACGATGCGCACGTCGTGCTCCGTCGCCTCCGGCACGGACTCGAGGCACGCGCGGAGGACCTCACCCGAGAAGTGGGTGACGACGACGACCGCGATGGGCAACGTCGAGCGGGCGATGGGAGCCTCCGGGTGGTGCGGCGTCGACGGGAGGAGTGCCCCGTCGGAAGAACTCGACGAGGCTAGCACGCGGCTCGAGCGGGGCCCGGGAGCCTACGGCCCTCAGCGGACGATGTCGACGGGCTCGGTGCTGACGGCCACGGCGGCGGGGGAGACCGTCTCGATCGCGGGCAGCGCATCGTGCGCCGGACGGCGGAAGACGACGAACTTGTACATGCAGAAGTTCCACACCAGTCCCACGAGGACGGCGACGGCCTTGGCGATGTTGATCGCGAGGAAGGCGTTCTCGCCGGAGCTGGGGAGGAAGAGCAGCGAGTTGCCGAAGCGGGTGTCGAAGAAGACCTCGAAGCCGTAGATGATCGCCGACTGCAGGACCAGCGAGCTGAACCCGGTGACGAGGAAGAACTTCGCGAACGTGGCGACCGAGACCCTGCCCGGGTGGCGGAAGACGAAGAAGTGGTTCAGCGCGTACGAGATCGTGATGCCGACCAGGACGGAGAAGACGTTGGCGACGAGGGTCGGCAGACCGAGCAGGAGCACGAGCGTGTTGAGGATGAGGAAGTCGATCGCCGTGTTGGTGCAGCCCGCGATGAGGAAGCGGACCTTCTGCGATTCGAGGAGTCTCTTCATCTGCGGTGCTCTTTCCCGTCCCCCTCTGGCGTCGATGCCCGACCGTCGGGCTCCGACGGGCGTCCATCGGGGCAGGCGAACAAGGGGTGAACCGCCGTGCACTGTCGTCCATCGTAACCGTGGACCCCTGCCGGGCGGTCGAACAGCCGGTGCCATGTTCCTGAGAGAGTGCGCGGACGGGGCGGCGGGCCGCGGGGCGCGCTCGGAGGCTCGCGAGCACCGCCTCGTTATACTCGCAGGGCTCTCACCGGTCAGCCGGTGCACCGGAAGAACGGATCCTCCCCGCCTCATGCGCTCCCTCGCCGTCGTCGTCCCCACCTACAACGAAGTCGCGAACATCGCGACGGCGCTGCCGCGGGTCGCGCTCGCGGCGTCCCGCAACCCCGACTTCCACGTGACCGTCGCCGTCATCGACGACAGCTCCCCCGACGGCACCGCGGACCGCGCGCGCGAGCTCGCGGCCGAGCTCGGGTCCGACACCTTCGAGGTCCTCGTGCTCTCGCGCGAGAAGAAGGAGGGGCTCGGCGCGGCGTACATCTGGGCCTTCCAGCACCTCCTCGCGGCCGAGCGCCGCTACGACTACCTGCTGCAGATGGACGCCGACCTCTCGCACGACCCGGACTACATCGACGCCTTCCTCCGCGAGGTGCGCGCGGGCGCCGACTTCGTGGTCGCCTCCCGCTACATCGCCGGCGGGGGCACTCCCGACTGGACGCTCGACCGCAAGCTGCTGAGCGGTGGCGGCAACCTCTACACGCGCCTCTTCCTCGGCTCGAAGATCACCGACTGGACCGGCGGCTTCAACCTCTTCAGCGCGGACCTCCTGCGCACCCTCCACCTCGAGACGATCCGCGCAGCCGGCTACGGCTTCCAGATCGTGCTCAAGTACCGGGCGCTGCGCCGGGCCCGCGGAGTGAAGGAGATCCCGATCGTCTTCCTCGACCGCACGGTCGGCAACTCCAAGATCCCGAGCGACACCCTCCTGAAGAACCTCCTGCTCGTCCTGGCCATCCGGTTCGGCGGGAAGCACCGGTGACGGCGGGTCCGACGGGATCCCCTCGGACCCGGAGGGCCCTCCTCGAGCTCGCCGCCCTCGCCGTCGTCGTCAGCGGGACCCTGCTCGTGCTCGGATTCATGGTCGGCACGCCGTGGCGGCCGCTGCTCTTCCGCGACGGCGACTCGCTGGCGCTGCCGCTGATCCTGCAGTCCTTCGCCGAGGGCCGCCCCGCGGCGTGGGTGATGACGAGCCAGCTCTTCCTCTTCCCCGAGCTCCCCGTCTTCGGCGTCGCGTGGCTGCTGACCGGTGGCGATCCCGCGGCGGCGCTCGCGGTCAACGCCGTGCTCAACGTCGTCCTCCTCTACGGCGTGCTCCGGATGCTCGCGCGACGGCTCGTCGCGGACCGGCACCGCCGGCTGCGGCCCGCGGCCGCGCTCGCCGGCATCGCCGTGCTGCTGGTGCTCTGCTTGACGGAGGGCCGCGCGCTCAACAACGAGGGGGCCCTGGCGACCACCTTCCTCCTCACGACCTACTACTACGGCGCGGTGCTCACAGGCCTCGCCGGGCTCGCCGTCGCCCTGGGCGCGCTGCGCGAGCGCCGTCCGGCGGCGCGTCCGCTGCTCCTGGTCGGAGCGGCCGTCGCCGCGACGACCCTCTCCGATCCGCTCCTCCTCGTGCAGTTCGTCGGCCCCCTGCTGGTGGTCCTCGTCGTGCTGCTGGTGCTCGCTCTCGCTGCTCCCCGAGCGGTGCTGATCGTCGCGGGAACGGTCCTCGGGGCCGCCGCGCTCGGGGCCGCGCTGCGGATACCGCTCGGCTTCCTGATCGGGACCGACGCCGGCGGGTACCTCCGGCTGCCGCTCGCCGGGACGGCCCTGGACGACCTGATCGTGCAGTTCCTGGTGCTGAAGGCGCCGCTGATCGGCAAGCTCGAGGTGGCGCTGCTGGGTCTGCTGCTGCTGGCGGCCCTCGCCGTCGTCGTGGCCGGTGTCGCCCGACTGGCGCGGGGAGCCGCCCTCGACGAGGCGGCCCGTGCGCGCTTCGCGGTATGCGCGTTCCTGCCGGCGCAGACGGCGGTGCTCCTGGTGGTGCAGGTCTTCACCGGCAGCTCGGTCAGCCGCTACCTGATGCCGATCCCGGTGACCGCGACCGTGGTCGTGATCGCCCTGATCGGCCCCGCGGCGGCGCACCGGCGTGCTGCGGGCGCGCGGCTGGCACCGGTCGTCCGCGTCGTCGCTCCGCTGGCCGCCGCAGGCCTCGTCGTCGCCGCCGTGCCGGCCACAACGGCGGTCGCCTCCGCGGCGGCCGAGGCGCGATCGGACCCGGACGCCGACTGCCTGGAGCGCTGGATCGACGGCCGCGAGCTCGCGGGCGTCGGCTCGTTCTGGTCCACGCGGCCGCTGGACCTCTACGGGCCGGCCTCGCTGCACGTCCAGCAGGTCAACTTCGACTTCACGGTGCAGCTGTGGATGAACAACCTGAGCGACTACCGCGACCGGCAGTACAGCTTCGTCCTGGCCGACCGCTCGCCCGACTGGGCGGGGCTCGCGCGCGGGACGCTCGGCGCTCCCTCCGATATCGTCGCCTGCGGGGGGTTCGACATCTACGACTACGCGGGCACCGACGGCGAGACCGAGCTGAACCGGATCGTCCAGACCAGCGTGGAGGAGCAGCGCCGTGAGCGCGGCTACTGACGTGCGCGGCCCGCGGACGGCGAGTCGGCGGCGCCGGACGCTCGTCGAGCTCGGATGGGCCCTCGTCGCCGCCCTCGTCTCGGTCGTCGCCGCCGTGCTCGCGCTCGGGATCGGGCCGCAGGACCTGACGGCCCGCTGGACCGTGGGCGGCGACGACCAGATCCTGCACTACACGCTCTTCACCAGCGCCACGCAGGCGTTCCCGTTCGACGGCAACGCAGCGCTCGGCTTCCCCGACGGGTTCAACGCCTTCTTCAGCGCGCAGTTCGACGTCGCCTCCGCCCTCGCCGTGTCGGTCCTGGCCCTCGTGGTGCGCGACGGGACGACGCTCCTGAACGTCTTCTACCTGGGCACGTTCGCGACGGTCGCCGTCACCGGCTACGTGTTCTTCCGCGCCCTCCGCACGCGGCCCTGGGTCGCGGCGTTCTCCGCGGTCCTGCTGTCGCTGCTGCCGTACCACTTCCTCCGGATCGGATTCGGCCACGCGTTCCTCGCCAACTACTGGGCGATCCCGCTCCTGGGCGTGATGGTGCTGATGGTCGCCGGACCGCGCACCGATCCTCTCCGAGCCTGGGCCGAGCGGGGCGCGACGCGGAGGAGCCGCGTACTGCGCTCCGTCGTCCCGGGAGTCGTGCTCGGGCTCCTGGTGGCGAGCACGGGCGGCTACTACTACGTCTTCGCGGTCCTGGTCCTCGGAGCGACCTGGGCGGTGAGCACGGCCGCCGGGCTCCTCTCCCGCGAGCGGCTGCGCGTGCTCGCGGTCTCGTCGGTGCCGATCCTCGCGCTCGGCGTGTTCGTCGGGCTCTCGCTGCTGCTGCTCTCGCTCGACTTCGGGGAGCGCTACAGCCCGTACTTCACGTCGCGGACCGTGGGGGAGTCGGAGGCCTACGCCGGCAAGCTCGTGCTGCTGGGCCTGCCCTGGTCGGGGACCGGGCTGCCGCAGGGGTACGGCCTGCTCAACACCTACGCGGGCCAGTCCGGCGTGGCGCCGACGACGGAGCCGCCCGGGTTCTCGATCCTCGCCAGCGTCGCGCTCCTGATCACGCTCGTGGCGCTCCCGATCACCGCGCTCGGCGGCGGACGGGCGCTCCGTGCGACCGCGGTCGGCCGGTTCTTCTCGGACGCCCGCGTGCGCGTCCTCGCCGTGGCGACACTGGCCGCGCTCCTCTTCTACACGGTGACGGGCCTGGGCGTCGTGGTCTCGCTGGTGGCGGGGCCGACGATCCGTGCGTGGGCGCGGATGTCGATCGTCATCGCGGTCCTCGTCCTCGGCGTGCTCGCACTCCTGCTCGATCGGATCACGGCCCGTGGCGGTGTCCGGATCCTCGTGGCGGCGCTGCTCGCCGCCGTCGCCGTGGTCGATCAGCTGGCCGGAGTATCGGCCGCGGTGCCGATCGCTCCGACCGACGACTCCGAGATGCGCTCGTTCGTGTCGGAGGCCGACGCGCAGCTGGACGACGGCTGCGGAGTGGTGGAGCTCCCCCTGAAGAGCTTCCCCGACAGCGGGCGGGTCGGAGCGCTCTCCGACTACGACGAGGCACTGCCCTACCTCGCGACCGAGGAGGGACGCCTCCGCTGGAGCTACGGGGCGGTGGAGGGCACCTACGGCTGGGACGTCTGGGGCGACGTCGACGACCCCGCGGAGTTCGCCGACGCGGTGGCGGGCAGCGGCGCCTGCGCCGTCTACGTGGACACAGCCGGCTACACCGACGACCCCGACGGCTGGCGGGCCTACGTCGAGGCGGCGACGGGGGACGTCGAGCCCGAGGTCGCCTCCGCCTCCGGGCGCTGGCTGCTGTTCACGACCCGGCGCTGATCAGCGGTCGTCGAAGGCCAGCTCGAGCAGGCGCCGGGCGGTGCGGTCCCACCCCGGGATGGGCTCCGGTGCGAGTCGCCGGGGACGGCGCAGCGCCTCTCCGATCGCGGCCGACCACCCGGTGCGGTCCGCCGGGTCGATGAAGACGGCGGTGGACTCCCGCCCGGCGAGCGCGTCGCGGAGGCCGGGGATGTCTGCCGCGAGCACCGGAGTGCCGCAGGCGACGGCCTCGAGGGCGGGCAGGCCGAAGCCCTCGTGCCAGGAGGGCATGGCGACGGCGTCGGCGCCCGTGAGCAGGGCCGGCAGATCCTCGTCGGCGACGTACGAGGAGGCGAAGCGCACGTCGGCTCCTGCGGCGACCGCGCGGGCGACGGCGGAGTGGACGTCCTCGTTGTCCCAGCCGTCCCCGCCGACCAGGAGCAGGGTGTGGTTCTCCGGCCGCTCGGCCTGCCGGTACGCGTTCACCAGGGTGACGAGGTTCTTGCGGCGCTCGATCGATCCGACGAAGAGCAGGTAGGACCCGAGCCCGTGCTGCGCGCGGACCCGCGCCACCTCCTCCTCCCCGCGGGCATGGAAGAGGTCGGCGTCGATCGTGGTCGGCAGCACGCGGACGCGCTCGGGAGCGACGTCCAGAGCGCTCTCGACCTCGGCTGCGGAGGACGCGGTGCCGGTCAGGACCAGATCGCTGCGCCGGATCCACCGGGGCACCGACCGCGACAGCAGCTCTCGGCGCTCGCGCGGAACGAGCTCGGGCATCACAGCGAAGCAGACGTCGTGCACGAAGGTGAGCGAGCGGGAGCGGGCGAGCGGCCAGCTCCGGAAGTTCGGGAAGAAGTAGGCGCCACGGCCGAGCAGGAGGTCGATCCCGGGCGCGGGCAGTCGGGTCAGTGCGCTCCACACCGGCCGGGGCAGCGGCACCGGTCGGACGCGCAGCGTACGGAAGCCGAAGCGCTCGAGCGAGCCGGCCTCGCTCGCCGGCACGACAAGGAGCACCTCGACGTCTGCGGCGGTCGCGTCGGTGTCCAGGGCGTGCAGCAGGCCGAGCAGGACGCGGCCGACCCCGGTCAGGCGCGGCGCCGCGAGGGCGGTCGCGTCGACCAGGAGGCGGCGGCGCCGCGCGGTCACGGCCTGCTGAGGCGGACGGTGGAGTCGATGTCGACGACGCCGTCGTGCACGGAGGCCCGCTCGACCGTGAAGGTCGCGGCGACCGGGATCCGCATGGTCTCGCCCTGCGAGAAGGTGGCCGAGGAGGCGTGCACGGCGTAGTTGCCGGCGCCGAGGTGCAGGTCGGGGAGGGTGAAGGTGACCGTCATCTCACCGTCGACCGCGCTCAGCGGCGTGCCGATGCGCTCGGTGTTCGTCCCGAAGACGCGCTGGCCGAGGGGGGTGTCGATGCCCATGCCGATGTTCCAGTCGTCGACCGGGCGGCTGGTGCGCACCGTGACGTCGAACTCGAGGGTCTCGCCGCTGCGGACGACCGTGCCGCCGTGCTCGATCGATCCGCCGCGCAGTCGGCAGCCCAGGATCTCGATGAGCTGGGGGGCGGGCTCGTCCGCGGCCTCGGCGGCCTCGGCCTCGCGCTCCTGGCGGGCGGCCCGACGGTCCTCGAAGCTCTCGCGGAGGACCTGGAGTCCCTCGGAGGTCTCGCCGTCGAAGACGACGGTGCCCTTCTCGAGGACGATGGTGCGGTCGCAGAGCTCGCCGACCTGCTCGAGCGAGTGGGTGACCAGCACGATGGTCTTCCCCGCGCGCTGGAAGGCGCGGATGCGGTCCATGCACTTGCGCTGGAACGGCTCGTCGCCGACGGCGAGCACCTCGTCGACCAGCAGCAGGTCGGGATCGGTGTGGATCGCGATAGCGAAGGCGAGCCGCACGTACATGCCCGACGAGTAGAACTTGACCTGGGTGTCGATGAACTCGGCGATCTCGGAGAAGTCGACGATCGAGTCGAACTTGCTGTCCAGCTCGCTGCGCGAGAGTCCGAGGATCGCGCCGTTGAGGTAGACGTTCTCGCGCCCGGTGAGGTCGGGGTGGAAGCCCGCTCCGAGCTCGAGGAGCGCGGCGAGGCGTCCGCGGCGCTCCACGGTGCCGGTCGTCGGCTGCACGATGCCGCCGATGAGCTTGAGGAGCGTGCTCTTGCCCGATCCGTTCGCGCCGATGAGGCCGACGGTCGAGCCCAGTGGGATCTCGAGGTCGACGTCACGGAGTGCCCAGAACTCGTCGCGGTGCTTGCGCCCGCGGCCGAAGTTGACGATCCGCTCCTTGAACGACTTGTCCTTGCGGATGACGAAGCGCTTGGAGGCGTTGCGCACCCGGACGACGGTCGGGGTGCCGGAGGAGGCGGGCACGGACTCCTGCTTGCTGGAGAGGGTCACGATCAGATCTCCTGGGCGAAGTTGCCCTCGAGGCGGCGGAAGATCCGGTGGCCGATCCACACGAACACCAGCCCGACGACGAGGACGATGAGAAGGCGCAGCTCCATGTCCGGCGGCCACACCTGGGGGGCGATCTCGTTGCCGTCGATGATGCTGACGCGCGAGCCGTCTCCCCAGATCGCGCGCTGGAAGGCGAGGATCGCGTTCGAGATCGGGTTGATCAGGTAGAGCTGCTCGGCCCAGCCGTGGCCCGCTCCGGTGGAGGCGGCGACGACGAAGTTCCACGCGTAGACGATGGGGGAGAGCCAGAAGAAGATCTGCAGCCCGACCTCGACGAGGAACTGGACGTCGCGGAGGTAGACGTTGAGGGCCGAGAGGGCCAGGGCCAGCGCGAGGCCGTACACGAGCACGATCGCCAGCGCGGGCACGATGTAGAGGAGCTGGACGCCGAAGATCAGCGAGCCCGTGAGGACGGCTCCCGCGATCAGGACGACGAACTGCACACCGAAGTTGAAGAGGGCCGAGCCGATGGCCGCCACCGGGAAGATCTCCCGCGGCAGGTACACCTTCTTGATCAGTCCGCCGTTGCCGAGGATCGACGTGGTGCCCGCGGTCACGATCTCGCTGAACAGGCCCCAGAGGGTGAGCCCCGAGAAGACGAAGATCGCGAAGTTCGGGACGCCGCGAGAGGCCCCGAGGATCTGGCCGATCGCCACGTAGTAGATGAGGAGCATGATCAGCGGCCGGACGAGGCTCCAGACGAAGCCCAGGCTGCTGTCCTTGTAGCGCGACTTCAGCTCGCGCCCCACGAGCAGGCGAAGCAGCTCGCGGTGCCGCAGGATCTCGGCGAGGGAGGCGACGAAGCCGCCCGAGCCGCCGCCGACGGCCGACGTGGTGCCGGCGATCTGGAACGGCTCGTCGGCGATCGCGCGCGCGCGATCCACAGCTTTGCTGGGCATGGAACTCCAAGCTCTCGGCCTCCGCCGGGCGACGGACCGCATCATTATACGTGCGGCCCACCCTGGAGCCCCCTGGCTGGCGTGCCGGTGCGCGGCGCATGACGGGTAGTCTTGCTCCCGCTCGCCGACTGAACGACACGAACGAGGTGTTCGCCATGCCCACGCAGCCTTCCGACGTCCCCCTGGACCCGGCGCCGCAGAGCGCTGGGGACCCCGCCCCCGTCCTCGGCGGCACGGGCGAGGACGCTCCTCCCGCTCCCGACCCGAGCCTCGAGTCGGCCGTCGGCGACGCCGCTCCCGCAGCCGTCCCGGCCGAGCCCGCTCGCACATCCGGGGTTCCCGTGGAGCCCCGTCTCGCCGAGCCCGAGTCCCCGGACGAGGAGCTCGCCCGCCTGCGCGCGCAGGTCGACTCCCTCCTCAACGACCCCTTCGACGAGTGGGTCGAGCGGATCCAGGTGGGCGGAGTGACCGCCTCCGGCTTCGAGCGCACCCTCTCCTGGCGGGTGACGAAGCCGCTCCGCCTGGTGCGCACCTTCCAGATCCGCGTCGAGCAGCTCGGGCTGTCGGGCGCCGTCGGCCACAGCGCGCGCTTCGTGAAGCGCCGCCTGTCCGGTCGGGCGCGATGAGCGACCGGTCGCAGGTCTCGGCCGCCGGCGCGGCCGCCGCGCGCGCCCACCGCACGGAGGCGATGCTGCAGCGCCTGGAGCAGATCGGCGCGCTCCTCTTCGACGAGGAGCGCCGCGCCTCGCTGCGCACCCGCGGGCCCGGCCCGTACCTCGACGAGGTGGCCCGCGAGATCCGCTCGCGCCAGGACGACGAGCTGACCTGGGTCGCGCTGGTGTCGTTCACGGCCGCGTACCCGACGAGCGAGCTGTTCGACTGGTTCCGCCGCGCCCTCGAGCTCGCCCCCGAGGAGGCGGCGCTGCGCATCTTCCTCGAGGCGGGCTCCCGCACCGCGACCGGGTTCGCCGATCTGGACGCCCGCGTCGAGGTCGTCACCGGGGCCGTCCTGATCGACGTCGACTTCCCCGCCCGCCACGGGCACAACACCGGCGTCCAGCGGGTCGTGCGCCAGACCGTGTCCCGCTGGGACGCCGAGCACGAGATCGTCCCGGTCGCCTGGGTCCACGGATCGATGTCCTTCCGGCGCCTGAGCGCGATCGAGCACGAGCGCGTCGTCGACTGGTCCTCCGCCGGGCGGCGCGACTGGGAGCACGGCGATCCGGAGCGCATCGAGTTCGTCGTGCCCTACCGCAGCGTCGTCGTCATCCCCTCGGTGCCCGACTACAACCAGTGCGGGCCGCTCGCGGCCCTCGCCGAGTACTCCGGCAACGAGGTCGTCGTCCTCGGCCACGACGCGATCCCCGTCGTCAGCGCCGACACGGTGCCGCCGGAGGAGACGGTGCGCTTCGTCAACTTCCTCTCCGTGGTCAAGCACGCCGAGCGCGTCGCCACGGTGAGCGCCGCGGCCGCGCTGGAGTTCGAGGGCTTCGTGCGCGCGCTCCCCGCTCAGGGCCTCACCGGCCCGACCGTCGTCCCGGTCCCGCTGCCCGTGGAGCTCCCGGACGGCCTGCGCTCCGAGGGCCGGAGCGCGTCCGGCCTGCCGCTCGTGCTCTGCGTCGGCAGCCAGGAGCCCCGCAAGAACCATCTCGCGGTGCTGCACGCCGCCGAGGTCCTCTGGCGCGAGGGCCTGCGCTTCCGCGTCCGCTTCATCGGCGGGGCCAACCCCTGGGCGCACCAGGTCTTCGATCCCCGCGTGCGCGAGCTGGTCGCCGCCGGACGCCCGGTCGAGGTGCTCCGCGGAGCCGACGACGACGTCCTGATCGCGAGCTACCGGGAGGCGCTGTTCCTGGCGTTCCCGTCGCTGCACGAGGGGTACGGCCTGCCGGTCGCCGAGGCGCTGTCGATCGGGCTCCCCGTGCTGACCTCGCGCTACGGCAGCACGGCGCAGATCGCCGAGCACGGCGGATGCGTCCTGATCGACCCGGAGTCCGACGAGGAGATCACCGACGGCATGCGCCGCCTGCTGACGTCGCCGGAGCTCGTCGACGAGCTCCGCCTCGAGGCGGCAGAGCGGCCCGAGCGCACCTGGGACGACTACGCCCGGGAGCTGTGGGCCGCCCTGATCGGCCCCTCGGCCCTCATCGAGCACGAGGAGGCGCCCCGTGCGCTCTAAGCAGTACCTGGTCGACCGTCTCGCCACCCTGGTGCGCACCCTGGCCCCCACTGTGGAGCCGCTGGGCAGCGTCGACGCCCTCACCGGACAGCTGAGCGTTCTGCTGCCCGCCCCCACCGACCGCGAGGTCTGGCTGGTGCTCGCCGTCCTCCGCGGCACGCTCCCGCGCCGGGAGGACGTCGTCGACGGCCGTCGCCGGGCCCGGCTGGACGGCACCGCCGGTCTGCTCACCCACGCCGCGTCCACCATCGCCTCGAACCGGGTCTTCGCCCGCTTCCACCACCCCGAGGTCGAGGTGGTCGTCGGCGCGGTCGTCGTCGACGTGCACCACACCGCGCGCACGGGGCTGGCCACGGGCATCCAGCGCGTGGTGCGCCAGAGCCTCGTCCGCTGGACGCGCGACCACGAGATCCTGCTCGCCGGCTGGGACTCGACCCACGAGTCGCTCGTCATGCTCACCCCGGAGCAGAGCCGGAACGCCGTCTCGGGCGACGTGCCCGACGCCGCCGAGGACCGCTCCCGCGTGATCGTCCCGTGGCAGGGCACCTACCTCCTGCCCGAGCTCGCCGTGGAGGACGAGCGGACGTCGCGCGTCTCCGCCCTGGCCGAGTTCAGCGGCAACCGCACGGGCACCATCGGCTTCGACTGCGTGCCGGTCACCACCGCCGAGACGGCGAGCACCGGCATCAGCGCCGCCTTCTCGCGCACGCTCGTCGCCGTGTCGCACATGGACCGCATCGCGACCATCTCCGAGGCGGCCGCGACCGAGTACTCCGGCTGGCGCCACATGCTCGGCAGCGTCGGGATGCAGGGGCCGGACATCCGGCCGATCCTGCTGCCCTCGCAGCCGGAGAGGGTCTCGGACGAGGAGCTGGCCACCGCCGCGCGCTCGCTGGTGACCGGTGACCTCCCGCTCGTCGTCTGCGTCGGCAGCCACGAGCCGCGGAAGAACCACCTGGCGGTGCTCCAGGCCGCCGAGCTGCTCTGGCGCCGGGGCGTGCGCTTCAGCCTGGTCTTCATCGGCGGCAACGCCTGGAGCAGCGCCGAGTTCGAGTACCGACTCGAGGTCCTCGAGGGCCAGGGCCGTCCGGTCCGCTCGCTCTCCAAGATCACCGACGCGCTGCTCTGGAGCGCTTACCGCCTGGCCCGGTGCACCGTGTTCCCCTCGATCAACGAGGGCTACGGTCTCCCGATCGTGGAGTCGATCTCGGTCGGCACCCCGGTCGTGACCTCCGGATTCGGCAGCATGCACGAGGTCTCCGCCTCGGGCGGCGCACTGTTCGTCGATCCGCACGACGACCACGACATCGCCGCGGCCCTCGAGCGGCTGCTGACCGACGACGAGCTGCACGCGCGGCTCTCGGCGGAGGCGCTCGCGATCGACGGCGGCACCTGGGACGAGTACGCCGCCCGCGTCTGGTCGTACCTCGTCGAGGGCGAGGGCGTCGACGAGCGGGCCCGGGCCGAGCAGTCGGACGCGACCGCCTAGGCGTCCTCGATCCACCGCGTGCAGAAGGCCCCCGCTCCAGGAGCGGGGGCCTTCTGCACGCGGTGCGCGCGGCTCAGCGGGAGCGGCGCGCCAGCTCGAGGTCGTTCTCGACCATGCGGGCGACGATCTCCTCGAAGCCGACGGTCGGCGCCCAGCCGAGCACCTCGCGGGCCCGGGAGGCGTCCCCGCGCATCTCGGGGGCGTCCACGGGGCGCGCGAACCGCGGGTCGATCGTGACCCGCTGCTCCCAGTCGTCGATGCCGGCCGCGGTGAAGGCGGCACGGACGAAGTCGCGGACCGAGTGCGCGACTCCGGTCGCCACGACGTAGTCGCCCGCCTCCTCGGCACGCGAGGCGCGCACGAGGGCGTCCACGTAGTCGGGGGCCCAGCCCCAGTCGCGGCGCGCGTCGAGATTGCCGAGCGAGAGCTCCGACTCGGCGCCCGTCGCGATCGCCGCGACTCCGGCGGTGATCTTGCGGGTGACGAAGCCGAGCGGCCGACGCGGCGACTCGTGGTTGTAGAGGATGCCGGACGAGGCGTGGAGCCCTCGGCCGCGGTAGACCGCGACGAGGTGGTGCGCGAACGCCTTCGCGGCTCCGTAAGGGGAGACGGGGCGGATCGGGGTCCGCTCGGTCTGCGGGTTCTCGGTCGCGGCCCCGAAGATCTCGGAGGAGGAGGCCTGGACGAAGCGGACCTCCCGGCCCGCCGACTCCTGGAGCGCCAGCGAGGCCTCCAGGAGCGCGGCGACCGCGGTGCCGGTCACCTCGGCCGTGAGCACGGGCTCCTTCCACGAGAGCGCGACGGAGGAGAGGCCGGCGAGGTGGAAGACCGTGTCCGGCTGCGCCTCCGCGACGATACGGCCGAGGCCGGAGGCGTCGCGGAGATCGCCCTCGAAGGCGCGGACGGCGGCGGGAAGAGCGGCGTCGTCGGTCCCGCGCACGAGCGCGGAGACCTCCCAGCCGTCGGCGAGCAGGCGCTCGACGAGGTAGCCCCCGTCCTGACCGCTCGCTCCGGTGACGAGAGCGGCAGGCATGACTACTTGATCAGCGCGAACTGCTCGGCGAGGTCGTTCTCGACCATCATCGCCACGAGCTCGGGGAACGAGACCTTCGGCTCCCAGCCGAGGACGTCGCGCGCCTTCGCCGGGTCGCCGATCAGCAGGTCCACCTCGGCGGGACGCATGAACGCGGGGTTCTGGGTCACGTACGGGGTCCAGTCCTCGATGCCGACGTGGTTGAAGGCGATGTCGAGGTACTCGCGGATCTCGTGGGTCTCGCCGGTCGCGACCACGTAGTCGTCGCCCTCGGGCTGCTGCAGCATGCGCCACATCGCGTCGACGTAGTCGCCGGCGAAGCCCCAGTCGCGCTTCGCGTCGAGGTTGCCGAGCTCCAGCGTCTCCTGGAGGCCGAGCTTGATGCGGGCGACCGCGAGGCTGATCTTGCGGGTGACGAACTCCGGGCCGCGGCGGGGCGACTCGTGGTTGAAGAGGATGCCGGAGGAGGCGTGCATGCCGTACGACTCGCGGTAGTTGATGGTCATGTAGTGGCCGAAGACCTTGGCCACTCCGTAGGGCGAGCGCGGCCAGAGCAGCGTCTCCTCGCTCTGCGGGACCTGCTGGACCTTGCCGAACATCTCGGAGGAGGAGGCCTGGTAGAACTTCACGCGCGACATGTCGGAGCCGGCGTAGAGGCGGGTCGCCTCGAGGATGTTGAGGACGCCCTTGCCGGTCACGTCGGTGGTGAGCGACGCGTTCTCCCACGAGTAGGCGACGAATGAGATCGCACCGAGGTTGTAGACCTCGTCGGGCTGGGCGGCGGCGAGCACGCGCACCAGGCTCGACACGTCGGTCAGGTCGCCGGTGAGCAGGGTCACCTCGGGCACGGTGCGGCGGACCAGCTCGTACTTGGGGTTGTTCTGCCCGCGGACGAGCCCGAAGACCTCGTAGCCCTTCGAGAGGAGGAGCTCGGCGAGGTAGAGGCCGTCCTGGCCGGTGATTCCGGTGATCAAAGCGCGGGGCACGTGGTGGTCCAATTCGTCGGGGTCGATGACAGCGGGACACATACTACCCACGGGCACGGCCGGGCGCCGGGAGCGGTGCGGCCCGCCGGTATCCTGGCCGGGCTTCGGACCGATTGGACGCCATGCCGGAACTCCGCCCCGTCACGCTCGCCGTGCTCACCGTCGACCCGGGCGGGATGGGCGGCGGCGAGACCTACGCGCGCGCGCTCACGCGCCTCCTGGCGCCGCGGCCGGGGGAGGAGGGACCCGCCGTGCAGGTGCTCGTCCCGGAGAACGCCCGCGGCTTCAGCGAGGGCGTGCCCGAGGTCGTGGCCGAGGGGGTCGTCAGCGGGGCGGGCCACCGCCGCCGGGCCGTGGGGATGCTCCAGGCGCTCCTGCGCACGCCGCGCCTGCGCCGGCGCCTCGGCCGGGACGCGGTGCTCTACTTCCCGTTCACGGTCCCGCTCCCGTGGCCGTCGCGGCGGCAGGGGCACGTGCAGATGCTGTTCGACCTGCAGCACCGCGACCTCCCGCACCTCTTCCCCCGCGTCGAGCGCGTCTTCCGCCGGCTCGCCTACGAGGCGACCGCTCGCCGCGCCGACGCGGTCATCACCATCAGCGCCTTCACCAAGGGGCGGATCGTCGAGCTGCTGGGCATCCCGGAGGAGCGGATCCACGTGTCGCATCTCGGCGTGGACACCCGGCGCTTCGTCGCGAATCTGGGCACACGCGAGGACTTCGTCTTCTACCCGGCGCGCGCCTGGCCGCACAAGAACCACGCCCGCCTGTTCGAGGCGGTGCGCCTCCTGCGGGAGCAGGGGCACGCCCTCCGGCTCGTGCTGACCGGAGGGGATCTGGACCGCCTCGGCCCGCTGCCGGACTTCGTCGAGTGGCGCGGCCACGTCACTCCGGAGGAGCTCGCCGACCTCTACCGCCGAGCCGCGGTGCTGGCGTTCCCGAGCCTCTACGAGGGCTTCGGCCTCCCTCCCATCGAGGCGATGGCGTCGGGATGCCCGGTCGCCGCGTCCGACGCGGGCTCGCTCCCGGAGATCTGCGGGGACGCCGCGGTCTACGTCGATCCGCTCGAGCCGCGCTCGATCGCGGACGGGATCCTCGAGGCGATCGAGCGGACCGGCGAGCTCGGCCCGCTCGGCGTCGAGCGCGCCCGGTCCTTCAGCTGGGAGCGCTGCCGGGAGGAGCACCTCGCCGTGCTCCGCCAGGTGGCGCGGCGGCGCGGGCGCTGAGGAGTCCGGTCAGTCCCGCGGGTGCAGGAGCCGACGCCAGCTCAGTCCCTGAGCCGCGCGCATCGCGCAGAGCACCACGAGCAGCCAGCCGGCGTCGAGCAGGATCGAGCTCTCGGCCAGCGCGGTGACCATCAGCACGGTCAGCACCAGCACCGGCCAGACGTGCACGACCGCCTTGCGCTCGGAGGCGATCAGCCAGGAGCGCCAGAGCGCGAGGCCGATCAGCACGACGAAGAGGACCACCCCGACCGCGCCGACCTGCAGGGCCACGTCGAAGAGCGCGTTGAGGCTCGACGAGTGCGGGCGGCCCGAGAGGTAGTCGATGGCGGTGAAGGGGTAGAGGTCGGGCCGCCAGTAGCCCACCCAGCCCCAGCCGACGATCGGAGCGAGGTCCGTGAAGCGCCAGACCTGCTGCCAGAGCCGCAGCCGGAACTCGAACTCGCTGCCCGCGTTCAGCAGCTCGATCACCCGGTAGCGCAGGAGCCACACGGTGAGGGAGGCCGCGGCGGCGACGCCGAGCACCGCGACCTGCCGCCGACGGCGGTGAGTGCCGTCGCCGTGGCGCACCCAGCGCAGAGCGAGGGCGACGACGACGGCCACGGCGAGCACGCCCGCGCTCACGGCGGAGCGCGTGAAGAGGAGGGTGACCGCGGCGAGGGCGATCGAGGCGACGGCCGGCCCGCGGGCGACGGAGCGGGTCATCAGCTCCACCGAGAACGTCACGATCGCCAGCAGGCAGACCAGCCCGAGCTGGTTGCGCGTGCCGACGAGTCCCTGGATCGGCCCGCCGACCGCGAGCAGGCCCTCCACGCCGAGGAAGCGCAGCGGCTGGTCGATCAGCACCCCCGAGAGCACCTCCACGGCCAGCGAGGCGATCAGCACGACCCGCAGCACGTCGCCGACCGAGCGGATGATCTGGATGATGTCGCGCGTGAGGCCGATCGCGATCGCCAGGAACGCCAGGGCGAACTGGTAGACGACGCTCGAGACCGTGGCCCAGGTGTAGTCGCTCCACAGCACGCTGAGCGCGATCCAGCCGAGGAACACCAGGATGCTCGTGGGCAGCAGGCCCTCCCAGTCGAGCCGCCCGCGCCGCAGGACGAGCATGACCGCGGCGAGGGCGGTGAGCGTGGCGACGGCGGCGATGTAGCCGGGCCAGCCGATGAGCCCGCGGACCGCCGGGGCGCAGAGGACGGTGACGAGAGTGGTCTGCGCGAGGGCCGCCGCGAACTGCGGGGACGCCGTCGCGTCGGCGACGGAGGCGGGGAGCGAGGGGCGGCGGGGCCTCATCGCCTCGGGGAGGCGTCGGCGAGGGGGAGCGGGGTCGCGGCGAGGACCTCGGGCGTCTCGCTCGCCGGCCGCTTGGTCTGCACTGCGAAGAGGACGAGGAGCAGCCAGCCTCCCTCGATGAGGATCCGGCTCTCGAACAGCGACTGCGCCAGGAGGGCGACCACGATCAGCAGCGGAGCGAGGCTGACGGCCGTGTAGGGGAGGGTCGAGGTCGCGTCGCGCCGCGGGCGGTCGACCGCGCGGAACCAGGAGCGCCACAGCGTCGAGACGGCGAGCGCCGCGAAGAGGACGAGGCCGACCGCTCCGAGCTGGAGGGCGACGTCGAGCCAGGCGTCGTGGGCCTGCAGGTAGAGCACGCCCTTGCGCTCGGCGAGGGTGTCGAACGGGGCGGCCCAGGGAGCCCAGTAGCTGACCCAGCCCCAGCCGAGGACCGGGCGCTGCAGCGTGAGCGCGATCACCGAGTCCCAGATGTCGAGGCGGCCCGTGGCGTCCTCGCTCTTGCCGAGCAGGCCGAGGAGGGCGCCCCAGCCCGCGGCGCCTCCGGCGACGGCGGCCACCGCCAGCCCCGCGGCGGTCAGGTAGACGGGACGGCGGCGGGACTCGCCCCTCCGGCGAGCCCAGAGCGCGAACGCGGCCGCGAGGACGACGGCGACGAGGCAGAGCAGGACGGTCGCCGAGCGGGTGAGCAGGAGGGTCGCGACGTACAGGGCGACCCAGACCGCCCCCCAGCGGCGCCGGATCGAGTGGGCCGCCAGCTCGATCGCGATCACGATCAGGCCGAGCAGGGCGAGGAAGCCGAGGAGGTTGCGGTTGCCGACGATCCCCTGGACGGGCTCGCCGGTGAAGAGGGCGGCCTGCGACCAGTAGAAGGCATCGGGCGTCGGTCCGTCGGCGGGAGGCTCGACGCCGAACGGCAGGACGGGCTGCTCCACGACGACCGCGATCACGAGCTCGAAGAGGAGCGAGAGGCCGACGGAGAGGCGCAGGGCCCGTCCGAGAGCCGTGAGCAGTTCCCGGCTGCTCAGCGTGACGGCGAGGACGACGCCGCCGAGCGTCGTCGCGAGCTGCGCCGTGACTCCGATCGCGCTCGCTCCCGGATAGGCGGACCACAGCAGCGAGAGCACCGCGAGCCCGAGGAAGAGGACCAGCGACTTCGGCGTGCGGGCCCAGCGCGGGCGGGGGCGGGCGCGGACGAGCACGGCGATCGAGGCGCCCAGGAGCAGCGCGACGACGACGCCCCAGCCCCACCATCCGGCGAGGTTCCGCAGCGACTGGCCGGCCAGCAGCACGGCCAGCACCGCCACCGCGAGCCCTCGGGGAGCGGCGGGGGCGGCGCGTCGGATCATGGCGACCAGTCTAGGGAGCGGGGGCGGCGCGGCGGCGTGCCGGGCGCGCCGCCGCTCGCTCCCCGGCCGGGGAGGCTCAGACGAACGCGGCGGTGCCGGTGATCGAGCGGCCGACGATCAGCGTGTTCATCTCGCGGGTGCCCTCGTAGGAGTAGAGGGCCTCCGCGTCGGCGAAGAAGCGGGCGACGCCGTAGTCGAGGACGATGCCGTTGCCGCCCATCACCTCGCGGCACCAGGCGACGGTCTCGCGCATCCGGGCCGTCGCGTAGGCCTTCGCGAGGGCGGAGTGCTCGTCGCGCTGCTCGCCGGCGTCGAGCATCTCGGACACGCGGGTCGCCAGGGCGATGCTGGCCGTGATGTTGCCGATGCTCTTGACCAGGAGGTCCTGCACCAGCTGGTGCCCGACGAGCGGCTTGCCGAACTGCACGCGCTCCTTCGCGTAGCGCAGCGCCGCGTCGTAGGCGCCGATCGCGACGCCGATGGCCTGCCAGGCGACCTCGGCGCGGGTGAGCCGGAGCACCTTCGCGGTGTCGCGGAACGAGTTCGCGCCCTGCAGGCGCAGCGACTCCGGGACGCGGACGCCCTCGAGCACGATGTCGGCGTTCTGCACCGTGCGCAGGCTCTGCTTGCGCGCGATGGCGGTGGCGCGGTAGCCCGGCGTCGAGGTGGGGACGAGGAAGCCCTTCACCTGGCCGTCCTCCGCGTCCTTCGCCCAGATCACGGTCACGTCGCTGAAGGTCGCGTTGCCGATCCAGCGCTTCTCGCCGTCGAGGATCCAGTCGTCGCCGTCCCGGCGGGCGGTGGTGCGCAGGCCCTGGGCGGAGTCGGAGCCGGAGTGCGGCTCGGTGAGGCCGAAGGCGCCGACGACCTCGCCCGAGGCGAGCTTCGGCAGCCACTCGGCGCGCTGCTCCTCGGAGCCGGCGACGCCGACCGTTCCCATCACCAGGCCGTTCTGCACGCCCACGTAGGTCGCGATGCCCGCGTCCACCCGGCCCAGCTCGAGCGCCACCCAGCCGCGGAACACGGCGGAGTTCTCGATCGCGCGGGTCTCGGGCCAGGAGAGGCCGATGACGCCGGTGGCGTGGATCGCGGGGATCAGCTGCCGCGGGAACTCCGCGCGCTCCCAGTACTCGTCGGCGATCGGCCGCACCTGCTCCTCGAGGAACGCGCGGACGCCGACCAGCAGCTCCTTCTCGGCGGGCGTGAGCGCCGCCTCGAACCCGTAGAAGTCGGCCCCCAGGGTCTCGAAGGTCGTGCTGTCCATGCTCTGTGCTCCCTCGCTCGTCGGATGCGGCACGGCGACCGCTCCGACGGCGACAGTGCTGCGACTCCCAGCGTACGAAGCGCGCCTGCGAGTGCCGCGTCCTCTGGCGGAGAGCACCAACAGGCGGGCCCTCCTCCCGGGCCCGCGTTGTGGATCCTGCTAGCGTCGCAGCGGAGCGGCCCCGGCGCGTCCGGCTGAGCGGCTCGGACCCACCCCTCGGACGGAAGGCCAGCGCTCCCGTGTTCATCCCGATCGGCAACACCCCCCGCGACTACGCCTGGGGCTCGCTCACCGGCATCTCGGAGGCCCTCGGCACCGCGCCCTCCGGCGCCCCCGAGGCCGAGCTCTGGCTCGGCGCGCACCCGGGCTCGCCCGCGCGCATCCTCGACCCCGCCTCGGTCGGCGCCGGCACGCTCGCCGAGTGGATCGGCGAGCACCCCGAGGCGGCGCTCGCCGGAGTGGAGGGGTCGGTCGATCCGGTCTCGGGCGCTCCCCGTCTGCCGTTCCTGCTCAAGATCCTCGCCGCGGGCGGGCCGCTGTCGCTCCAGGCCCACCCCTCGTCCGAGCGGGCCCGGCGCCGGTTCGTCGAGGAGGAGGAGGCCGGCATCCCCCGCGACGCCGCCGATCGCAACTACAAGGACCCGTTCCACAAGCCCGAGCTGATCTACGCGCTCAGCGAGACCTTCGACGCGCTCTGCGGCTTCCGTGAGCCGGCGGACGCCCGGGCGCTGCTCGCCGAGCTGGCCGGGCGCGCCCCGGCGGAGGAGGCGGCCGCGATCGCGCGGTTCGCCCGGACGCTCGAGGGCGAGCCCTCGGAGGTCCTCCGCGGCGCCGTGTCGTGGCTGCTCGCCGACGGCGACCGTGCGGAGGTCGCCGCGCTGGTGTCCGCGGTCGTCGCGGCGTCCGCGGGCGACGACCGCCTCGAGACGACCACGGTCCGGGACCTGGCCGAGAGCTACCCGGGCGACCCCGGAATCGTGCTCTCGCTCCTGCTCAACCGCGTCCGCCTCGCCCGCGGCGAGGTGCTCTACCTGCCCGCAGGCAACATCCACGCCTACCTCGCGGGCACGGGCGTGGAGCTGATGGCCGCCTCCGACAACGTGCTGCGCGGGGGCCTCACGCCCAAGCACATCGACGTGCCCGAGCTGGTGAGCGTCCTCGAGTTCTCGCCGCTGCCCGTGCCCTACCTCCCGGCCGAGCAGGCCGGATCGGGCGTGCGCGTCTACCGTCCGGACGTCCCCGACTTCGTGCTCGCCGTCGTGGAGCCGGAGTCGGAGACGCCGGCCCGCGTCGCCCTGCACGGACCCGCCATCGCGATCGCGACCGAGGGCTCGTTCTCGCTCGAGGGCGCCGAGGGCTCGGTCCGCGTCGAGCGCGGCGGCAGTGTGTTCGTGACGCCGTCGGAGGGCGCCCTCGCCGTCACCGGACGGGGCAGGCTCTTCGTCGCGACGGTCTGACTCCTCCAGCGATCCCGGTGCCGCCCGCTCAGGCGGCGAACGTGCGGCGGTAGGCCGCCGGCGTGGTCCGCAGGACGCGCGTGAAGTGGTGGCGCATCACCGCAGCCGTGCCGAAGCCGACCCGCGCGGCGATCGCCTCGAGGGTCAGCTCCGTCTCCTCCAGCAGCACCTGCGCCCGGAGGAGGCGCTGGCGGGTGAGCCAGGCGAGCGGAGTCGTGCCGAGGTCGGCCCGGAAGCGGCGCGCGAAGGTGCGGGGGGCCATCACGGCGCGCCGGGCCAGCGCCTCGATCGAGAGGTCCTCGTCGAGGTGCTCCAGCATCCACTCGGTGACCTCGGCCAGCGAGTCCGCGCGCGCCTCGGGAACGGGGGTCCGCAGGTACTGCGCCTGCCCGCCGTGGCGCTGCGGGGGCACGACCATCCGCCGGGCGACGACGCTCGCCGCCGTCGCGCCCAGCTCCTCGCGCACCACGTGCAGCGCCGCGTCGATGCCGGCCGCGGTGCCCGCGCTCGTCACGATGCGCCCCTCCTGCACGTAGAGGACCTCGGGGTCCACCGTGACGGAGGGGAAGCGCCGGGCGAGCTCGGCGGCGTGCATCCAGTGGGTGGTCGCGCGCCGGCCGTCGAGCAGGCCCGCCTGCGCCAGGGTGAAGGCCCCGCTGCAGACGCTGAGGATCCACGCGCCGCGCTCGTGAGCCTCGCGGAGGAGGTCGAGGACCCGCTCGTCGGCGGGCCCGCGGCCGTGGGCGGGGACGGCGATCAGGTCCGCGTCCCGGGCCGCGTCGAGACCATCGGCGATCAGCAGGTCGAATCCGAGGCTCGTGCGGACGGGGCCCGGATCGGGAGTGGCGATCCGGAAGTCGAGGGCGGGCCCTCCGTCGGCGCCGCGGTCGATCCCGAACACCTCGCAGACGACCCCGAACTCGAACGGCGCGAGGCCGGGCAGGGCGAGGAGGGCGACGGAGCGGAGCACGGCGGCAGGATATCGCCACCCGTCGTCATCCGGCCTATCCACGCCGTCGATCCCCGCCGCTAGGGTGTCTTCCGGCGCGCGGAGTCGCGGGCCCGCACCGAGGAGGATCCACATGGCATGGCTGGTCACCGGGGGAGCCGGGTACATCGGGGCGCACGTGGTGCGCGCGTTCTCGGAGCAGGGCATCGACCCCGTCGTCCTCGACGACCTCTCCTCGGGGCACGCGTCGTTCGTGCCCGAGGGCGTCCCGTTCCACCAGGGCTCGATCCTCGACGAGGCCCTGCTCGACCGCGTGCTCGCCGAGCACGACATCGAGGGCGTCGTCCACGTCGCCGGGTTCAAGTACGCCGGAGTCTCGGTGCAGCGCCCTCTGCACACCTACGAGCAGAACGTCACCGGCACCATGCGCGTGCTGGCGGCGATGGAGCGCGCCGGGGTCTCCTCGATCGTCTTCTCCTCGAGCGCTGCCGTCTACGGCGCGGTCGACGTCGAGATCGTCACCGAGGACACCCCCAAGAGCCCGGAGTCGCCCTACGGCGAGTCGAAGCTGATCGGCGAGTGGCTGCTCGCGGACGCGGGGCGGGCGCACGGCGTCCGGCACGCCTCCCTGCGCTACTTCAACGTCGTCGGGTCCGGCTACCCGGACGTCTACGACACCAGCCCCCACAACCTCTTCCCCCTCGTCTTCGAGGCTCTGCTGGACGGCCGCACGCCCCGGATCAACGGCGACGACTACCCGACGCCGGACGGCACCTGCGTCCGCGACTACATCCACGTCGCCGACCTGGCGCTCGCGCACGTCGCCGCGGCGCGCCGCCTGGCCACGAGCGAGCCGATCGACCCGGTCTACAACCTGGGCAGCGGATCCGGGGCCTCCGTCGGGGAGATCATGCGCGCGATCGCCGACAGCACCGGCATCGCCTTCACGCCCGAGGTCGCCCCGCGGCGGCCGGGCGATCCGCCCCGCATCGTCGCCTCCGGTGAGACGGCGGCCCGCGACCTGGGCTGGGAGATGCGGCACACCGTCGCCGAGATGGTGGAGAGCGCCTGGCGCGCACGGAGCGCCGCGACCGCCTGACCGGATCTCACGTTCGCGACACGCCGGTGTGTCGTGAACCCTCCACGGCGGGTTGAGGGTTTATGGTCCGCGACTTGACCTGAGCGAATGACACCGCTGTAATTACCTAGGCAGCGGCTCCGGGAGGAGCGGCCGCCGATCATCGGTTCGCAGGCGGGGTAGGAGACGGCATGACGCTTCCGGAACAGCACTCCGGAGTCCCCGAGGACTGGTTCGTCGATCCGGTCCGTCTGGGCGTGCCCGGGGTCCGACCCGGTATCGACACCGCGACCGAGGCGCCGGGGGGCGCGCTCTCCTGGCAGGTCGACTCGCTGTGCGCGCAGACCGACCCCGAGGCCTTCTTCCCCGAGAAGGGCGGCTCGACCCGCGACGCCAAGAAGATCTGCACCTCGTGCGAGGTCCGGGCGCAGTGCCTCGAGTACGCGCTCGAGAACGACGAGCGCTTCGGCATCTGGGGCGGCCTCTCCGAGCGCGAGCGCCGGAAGCTGCGCCGCCGGGCCTAGTCCCCTCCTCACCGCGACCCGACCGACGGGGCGGCGAGCCGCAGGCGGGCGGCGCGGCGGCATCGCTTAGGGTGGTCCGCGATGTATCCACGAGTCACCGCCGTCCTCGTCGCGCGCAACGGCGCGGCCTATCTGGAACGAACCCTCGCGGCCCTGCGGGCGCAGACCCGTCAGCCCGACGCGACGGTGTTCGTCGACGGAGGCTCGAAGGACGCGACCGACGAGCTCCTCGCGTCCTGGGGTCCGACGCAGCTCGTGCAGGTCGCCGAGCACCTCCCCTTCGGCCAGGCCGTGGCCCGCGCTGTCCGCGTGATGCAGCCGCCGGCCGGAGAGGACGAGTGGCTGTGGCTGCTCGCGCAGGACTCCGCCCCCGAGCCCGGCGCCCTCGCGGCGCTGCTGGGAGCCGTCGAGGTCGCCCCCTCCGTCGCGGTCGCCGGTCCCAAGATCATGGACTGGACGCGCTCCGGCTACATCCGCAGCTACGGCGAGTCGATCACCAAGCACGGCACGACCGTCCACCTCGTCGAGGACGAGCTCGACCAGGGCCAGCACGACTCCACGCCCGACGTCCTGGCCGTCGCCGCCGGCGGCATGCTCGTGCGCCACTCCCTCTGGGAGGAGCTCGGCGGCTTCGACCCCGGCCTGCCGGTCGTCGACGACGCGCTCGACTTCTCGATCCGCACCCGGCTCGCCGGGCACCGGGTCAGCCGCGTGCCGGACGCCCGCGTCACCACCGCCCGCATCGGGCTGCAGCGCCCCGACGGCCGCCGCATCGACAGCGGGGAGCGGCGCCGCGCGCGCCAGCACCGCACCGCGCAGCTGCACCGCCGGCTCGCCTACGCGCCCGTCGCGCTCCTCCTCCTGCACTGGCTCTCGCTCGTCCCCCTGGCTATCGGCCGCGCAGTCGTGCGCCTGCTGCGCAAGCAGCCCGGGCTGGTCGGAGGGGAGCTGCTGGCGGCCCTCGTCGTCGCCTTCGGGGGGACGAAGGTGCTGCGGGCCCGCACCGTTCTCCGCTCGTCGAAGAACGTGGGCTGGAAGGCCGTCGCGCCGCTGCGCATCCCGCTGGACGTGGTGCGGCAGCTGCGCTCGGTGCGCCACGACGCCGTGCGCGTGCAGGCCGGGCGGGACCGCCATCCGCTGCACTTCTTCCAGGGCGGGGGAGTGTGGGTCGTCCTCATCGCCGCGCTCGCCGGCCTGGTGGTCTACACGCCGCTCCTCGCTGCTCCCGCGCTCAGCGGCGGCGGTCTGCTGACGCTCTCGCCGACCGTCGGCGAGCTGTGGCGCAACGCGGCCTACGGCTGGCGCGACCTCGGCTCGGGGTTCATCGGCGCGGCGGACCCGTTCGCCGCCGTCCTCGCCGTGCTCGGCTCGCTGACCTTCTGGTCGCCCAGCTACTCGATGGTGCTGCTCTATCTCGTCGCGCTCCCCGCTGCCGCCCTCGGCGCCTGGCTGATGATCGCGCGGCTCACCCCGCGCGCGACCGCCCGCGCCGCCGGAGCCCTCGTCTACATCCTCGCTCCCGCCTTCTTCGCCGCGCAGGCCGACGGGCGCCCCGCCCCGCTGCTGGTGCACGTGCTGCTTCCCTGGCTCTTCTTCGCCGGGTTCGGCGCGTACCGCTCCTGGTCCGCCTCCGCGAGCGCCTCGATCCTGGCTGCGGCCGTCGTCGCGTGCGCGCCGGTGCTGGCCGTGCCGCTCCTGGTGATCTGGCTCGTCGTCGTCGCCACCTCGGGGCGGCGGATCGGCCGCTTCCTCGGCCTGCCGATCCCCGCGGCCGTCCTCCTCTTCCCGCTGGTGGTCGCCCGCGCACCGCGGGGCGACTGGCTCGGCGTCCTCGCGGATCCGGGCGTCCCGCTGCCCTCCGCGCAGGCGGACCTCGTCGCGCTGCTCGCCGGCTTCCCGGCCGGTCTGCCCGACGGATGGCTCGCGTTCCTCGGCGGTCTGGGGATCGGCGCCTCCGCCGCCCCGCTGGTCACGGCCGTGCTCGTCGTGCCGCTGATCGTCGCGGCGCTGGCCGCCCTCCTCCTCCCGAACAACCTCTCGGCCCTCGGCGGAGTCGGCGTCGCGGCGGCGGGTCTCGTGACGGCCTCGCTCGCCCAGGGCGTGCAGGTCGCGACCACCGGCTCCGAGGCGGTCTCCGTCTGGAGCGGCACCGGTCTCAGCCTCTACTGGCTCGGCCTGGTGATCGGCGCGTCGCTCTCGCTCGCCCCCGTGCGCTCGGTGCGCGTGGTGCCGGCGCTCGTCGTCACGGCCGCGGCGGCAGCACTGGTCGGTCCGCTCGTGGTGGCCTTCCCGACCGGCGCCGGCACGTCGGTGTCGACCACGTCGGACCGCTCGCTCCCCGCCTACGTGGCGGCCGAGGCCCGGAACGACCCGCGCGTGGGCACGATCGTGCTCGTCCCGCAGGCGGACGGCGGCGTCCTCGCCCGGCTGGAGCGCGGAGCGGGCGCGACCCTCGACCAGCAGTCGACCCTCGCGAACACTGGCGCCGAGAGCACGGACGCGATCGACGAGCTGGCGGGCAACCTCGTTTCGCGGACGGGCTACGACGTCCCCTCCGCGCTCGAGAGCCTCGGCGTGCGCTTCGTCGTGCTGACCGAGCCGGCCGGCACCCAGGTCGGCGACGCGGCCGCCGCCGTGCGCGCGCGGGCGGCCGTCTCCCTCGACGGCAACGCGGCGTTCTCGGCCGTCGGCGACACCCGCTACGGACTCCTCTGGACGGCCGTCGACACCGAGGGGACCCGCACCGAGGCCGCTCCGTCCGGCGTGGTCGGGCCCTTCGGGATCGCCTACACGATCGCCCTCCTCCTCATCTTCGTCGTCGCCCTCCTGCTGGCGGTGCCCACCGGGCTCTCGCTCGAGCGGGGCCGCTCCAGCGGCGCGGTCGCCGGGATCGACGACGAGCCGGGCGAGGCCACCGGCCAGTTCGACGACGGGAACGACGATGTCTGACCCCGCCGACCAGGAGAAGCAGATGCCCGAGTCCTCCGCCCGCCGCTCCCGCGCGGAGCGCCGCGCCGATCGCGCCGCGGCCTCGACGCCCGATCGCGCACCCTCGGCCGCCCGTCGGCGCCGGACGGCCCTGCGCGGTGCGGTGGGCGCGGCCGGAGTCGTGATCGCCGCGGCCGCCGTGGTCGTGCCCCAGCTCCTCCCGTCCCCCCTGGTCTCGAGCGCCGCGGAGGGCGTCGTCGTGACGCCCGTCGCGGCCGACAGTTCGCTGGTCTGCGGCGGCGATCTGATCGACGCCGGAGAGCCGGAGCAGCTGCGCGCCCTCGACGGCGCGGCGACCGCGGTCCGGCCCGAGGGCTCCACCTCGGACCCCACGGTCCTCGACGAGGACGATGTCGCCGCACCGGGCACCGGCATCACCGGTCTGAGCGTGCCCGCGGGCTCCGACCCCGCTCCCGGTGGAGCCACCGTCCAGGCCATCGGCACGGACACCCTCTCCGGACTGTCCGCCCGCGCCTGCGCCGAGCCCTCGGCCGACAGCTGGCTCGTGGCCGGCTCGACCGACGTCGGGCGCACCTCCGTGCTGATCCTGGCGAACCCGAGCGAGGTCGCCTCCACCGTCGACCTCACGCTCTTCTCCGAGACCGGCACCGTCCAGGCCACCGGCGCCACGGGCATCGTCGTTCCGGCCGGAGCGGTCCGCGCGCTCCCGCTCGCGGGGCTCGCCCCCGGGGTCGTCCAGCCCGTCGTGCACGTGACCGCCCGGGGCGGCGAGGTCGCCGCGAGCATGCAGAGCAGCGCCATCTCCGGCCTCACCCCGGAGGGCGTCGAGACCACCGGCCCCTCCGCCGGCCCGGACACGCTCGCCGTGATCGCCGGCTTCACCGTCACGTCGCCTCCGGCCGAGACCGCGAGCGACGACGGCAGCGGCGGCGCGGGCAGCCCCGTGCTGCGCATCCTCACCCCCGGCGACGCCGACAGCACGGTCTCGGTCGAGGTCACCAACGAGGACCCGAGCGGGTCGGGCGCCTCCACCCAGGTCGTCGTCCCCGCCGGCCTCGTCGGCGAGGTCCCGCTCACGGGCCTGGCGGACGGCTCCTACCGCATCGTCCTGCGGGCCGATCAGCCGATCGTCGCGGCGGGGCGGACGACCTCGACCGGCTCGGCCGGCACGGACTTCGCCTGGTTCGCCTCCGGCACCGCGACCACGACGCCCTTCGGCGTCGCCGGCACGGGCGAGGGCGACGCGCGGCTGCACCTGGTCAACGGCAGCGACTCGACCGCCTCGGTCGAGATCGAGGCCCCGGGCGGCACCCGCACGCTCGAGCTCGGCCCGTTCGCGGCTCTCGCGACCCCGCTGGACGGCGACGGCGCGGTCGTCAGCAGCACCCAGCCAGTGCAGGCCTCGGTCTCGATCGCGCGCGACGGGCGGATCGCCTCGTACACGATCGTCCCGCCGGGACCGCTCTCCTCGCCGATCACGGTCTACTCGCACTGAGACGCGGGGCGGCGGCGCCTCGGCGGTGCCGGCGCCTCAGAGCTGCCGGCGCCTCAGGGGTGCCGGTAGCGGTCCGGGGAGATGTCCCACGGGTCGCGGCCGAGCAGCTCCGCGACGGCGCGGAACACGTAGCTCTCGATCAGCATGCGCTGGTGCCACTCGTCGCGGCGGTGCAGCTTCGCCAGGCGCTCGATCGGCACACGGTAGAGCGTGATGCGGCGCGCGGCGTGGTCGACGCGCCACCGCGCGATGCCCGTGCCCTGCAGCCGGTCGGGGTCGACGTCGGGAGTCGCCGCGACGTCGACGCGGATGCCGGCGAGCTCCTCCGGCCAGGTGCCGCGGAGGTAGTCGAAGGCCGAGCCGATCGTCGCCTCGAAGAAGTCGGAGCGGGTCTGCAGCAGGGGGAGGTGCGGACCGGTGATCGGCCCTCGTGCGCCGCGGCCGTGCCGGTCGCGGGAGCCTCCGCGCGACCCGCTCGTCGGGCGAGCGGCGGAACGACGAGCACGGGGCATGGCTCCAGCCTATTGCTACTGTGGGCGGCGATGACCGGACGGCACTGCTCGCGGACGGGCTGCCGCGCGCAGGCCGTCGTCACGCTGACCTACGACTACCGCGACTCGCTGGTGGCGGTCGGGCCGCTGAGTCCTGCGCCGGATCCGCACGGCTACGACCTCTGCGCCGAGCACGACCGGCGGCTCCTCGTCCCGCGCGGCTGGGAGACCGTCCGCTACGGCGCGGGGCCCGCCTAGGCCGCTGCCGCGCGCGTCAGGGCCGCTCGGGGAAGCCGCGCGGCGTGCTCGAGAGCACCGGGGCCAGCCGCTCGAGGCGCTGGTCGGACAGGAGAAGGGCGCGCTCCTCCCGCGCCCGGCGGAGGGCCGCCACGGCGAGGAGGAAGTCCTCCGCGTGCGCGGCGGGCAGCGGGGAGACGTGGACCGCGGTCTCGTCGGCCAGCGCGGCGGCGAGCTGCGAGCGCGAGGGCTCCGTCATGCCGTGGCGCTGACGGAGGAACTGCGCCAGTCGGCGCGCCAGTGCGTCGGGGAGGCGCGCGGTGTCCGCCGTGACGGCCCAGCCCCGCAGCGGCTCCGGGATCTCGACGACCAGCGGCTCCGCGCGGGGAACGCGCTCGAGCTGGCTGTGCGTGCCCGCGAGGACGTCGCCGAGACGGCGCGATCGGCGCGAGAGGAGGCCGACGACCGCGGCGAGCCCGCCGAAGGTCATCAGGATCTCGAGGACGCCGGTGAGGCCGCGCACGAGGGCGTGCCGGAAGCCGATGGAACCGCCGTCGTCGCGGACGACGCGAGCGCCGACGGTGAGCTTCCCGAGCGAGCGGCCGCGACTGGCCGTCTCGACGGTGACCGGCACGATCACCACGGCGATGACGAGGGCCGCGATCGCCACGGCGGCCGAGGCGGCGGGGTCGAGGCCGCCGTCCCCGGAGAGGGAGGAGACCAGCAGGAACAGGCCCAGCGCGAGCAGGAGCTCCGCGATCAGGTCGATGATCGCGCCGACCGCGCGGAGCACGAACGAGGTGACGGGCACCTCGAGCGCGATCGCCTCGCCGGTGACCAGGTCGGCGTCGTCGAACTCGGTGCGCTGCTCCTCCACGGTGCTCCTCCCGGATGCTCGGCCTCGGCGGCGTGCCTGGCTATCCTGTCAGGAGATGGACATCGACGCTCTCTCGGCCGCCCGCGCTGCGCAGTGGACCCGCCTCGACGAGCTCTCGCGCAGGCGCCGCCTGACCGGAGCCGAGGCGGATGAGCTGATCGAGCGCTACCAGGCGGCATCCGCGGACCTCGCCACGATCTCCTCCACCGCCGGATCGACAGCCGTCGGCACTCGGCTCGCCGTCTCGCTCTCGCGGGCTCGGGGACGCCTGACCGGCACGCGAGACGAGCCGCTCGCCGCGGTCTCCCGCTTCGTCGTCCTCTCGCTCCCGGCCGCTCTGCACCGGCTGCGCTGGCTGACGCTCGCCGTCGCCCTCGCGACCGCGGTGGTGGCGACGCTCTACGCGCTCTGGATCCTCGGCGACCCGCGCCTGCTCGCCGCGCTGGGCGACGACGAGGAGCTGCGGCGCTTCGCCCGAGGCGACTTCATCGACTACTACTCCGAGAACCCCGCCGCCTCGTTCGCCGGGCAGGTCTGGACCAACAACGCCTGGATCGCGGCGCAGTGCGTGGCCTTCGGGATCGTCGGCGTCTACGTGCCGTACATCCTGCTGCAGAACGCGCAGAACCTCGGCACGTCGATCGCGGTGATGTTCCATGTGGGGGAGGGCGACACGTTCTTCCTGTACATCGCGCCGCACGGACAGCTCGAGCTGACGGCCGTGTTCGTCGCCGCGGCCGCGGGCCTGCGGATCTTCTGGGCCTGGATCGCTCCCGGCGCGCGCACCCGCGGCCAGGCGCTCGCCGAGGACGCGCGGAGCCTGTTCACGGTGGCGATCGGCCTGGTCTTCGTGCTGCTCGTCTCGGGCGTGATCGAGGGGTTCGTCACTCCGGCACCCTGGCCCTGGTGGCTCAAGATCGGGATCGGGGCGCTCGCCCTCGGCGCGTTCCTCTTCTACATGATCGTCGTCGGCGGGCGCGCGGTGCGGGCGGGGGAGACGGGCGACCTCGACCGGTTCGAGGCCGGGTCGCGGAGCATCGCGGCCGGCTGAGCCGAGCCGGACGAGCGCGGCCGTCGGAGCGGGGCCGTCGATCAGCGCTCCCGGGACCGACGACGGCCCCTCTCGCAGGTCAGAGCCGTCCGGCCGCCTTGAGGGCGAGGTAGCGGTCCGCGAGCGCCGGCGGGAGAGCGGAGGGGCTGCCGAGCACGACGTCCCCGCCGAGACGGCGGACGGCGGCCGAGAGCCGGTCGACGTCCGCGAGCGAGCGCTCCGCGGCGGCGGCGGAGTAGACCGCGGCCCGGTCGCTCCGGTCCTCCGCCATCCGCTGCAGCTCGGGGTCGAGCGCGCAGGCGACCACGACCGTGTGCACGCGGGTGAGCTGCGGGAGCACCGCGAGGAGCCCCTCCGCCGAGCCGACCGAGTCGAGCGCGGTGAGGAGCACCACCAGCGAGCGCTGGGAGGCCAGGGTGCGCACCTGCGCGGGGACCGCCGCCCAGTCGGTCTCGATGAGCTGGGGCTGCACGGGGGCGAGGGCGTCCACGACGCGGGTCAGCACCTCCGTGCCGGTGGCGCCGTGCACGCGGGCTCGCCGGGTGCGGTCGAACGCGAGCACGTCGACCCGGTCGCCGGCCGAGGCCGCGAGGGCCGCCAGGAGGAGCGACGCCTCGATCGCCGTGTCCAGGCGCGGCTCGTCCTCGATCCGTGCGGCGGACGTGCGGCCCGTGTCGAGCACGACGATCACGCGCCGGTCGCGCTCCGGGCGCCAGGTGCGGACGACCGGCTCCCGGCGCCGCGCGGTCGCCCGCCAGTCGAGCGAGCGGACGTCGTCGCCGCGGACGTACTCGCGCAGGCTGTCGAACTCGGTCCCCTGGCCGCGGATCATCACGCTGGTCCGCCCCTCCAGCTCACGCAGCCGCGCCAGGCGCGAGGGCAGGTGGCGGCGGGAGCGGAAGGCGGGCAGCACCCGGACGACGGCCGGCGCGGCCCGCGTCGCCTGGCGGCCGGCCATCCCGAGCGGCCCGCGGGAGCGGATGGTGACGTGGAGTGCCCGGCGCTCGCCGCGGCGGATCGGCTCCAGGACCGTGGTCACCGCGCGGCGCTCGCCCGGCGGCAGACGCAGGGGCGACCGGGTCTCGAGGGCGCCGGCCGAGGGCTCCCAGGCGTCGCGGAGGACCCCCGTGATCCTCCTGCGGCCGGTGCTCGTGACCAGGAGGGTCGCCTCGGCCCTCTCGCCGAGCCGCACCCGGTCCGGCACCCGCCGCTCGAGCACCACGGCCCGGGGCGAGCCCGCGACCGCGACGTCGATCCCGACGAGGACCGCCCAGGCCAGGAGCCAGAGGCCGAGCACGGCGAAGGCGACCTCGGGGCGGCCGCCCAGGAGGACGACCGGCACCAGGCCGACGAGGAGGACGAGGACGCTGCGTCCGGTGAGGTGCACGGCTCAGACCGGGACGCGGACCTGCTGCAGGATCCCGCCCAGGACGGCCTCGGTGCGGACGCCCTCGAGCTCCGCCTCCGGCTCCAGCTGGATGCGGTGGCGCAGCACGGGCAGGACCATCGCCTGCACGTGGTCGGGGGTGATCGAGCCGTAGCCGTTGAGCCAGGCCCAGGCGCGGGACGCCGCGAGCAGGGCGGTCGAGCCGCGGGGGCTGGTGCCGAGCTTGACGCTCGGGCTCTCGCGGGTGGCGCGGGCGAGGTCGACGATGTAGCCGAGGACGTCGGGACCGGCTCCGACTCGCCGGGCCGAGGCCTGGGCGGCGCGCAGACGGGCGGCGTCGAGCACGGGTTGCACGCCCGCGGCGTCGAGGTCGCGCGGGTCGAAGCCGGCGGCGTGGCGCGAGAGCACCTCCACCTCGACGTCGCGCGGCGGGATGTCGAGCACGAGCTTGAGCAGGAACCGGTCCAGCTGGGCCTCCGGGAGCACGTAGGTCCCCTCGTACTCCACCGGGTTCTGGGTGGCGGCGACGAGGAACGGGTCCGGCAGAGGCAGGGTGCGCCCGTCGACGCTGACCTGGCGCTCCTCCATCGCCTCGAGGAGCGCGGCCTGGGTCTTCGGCGGCGTGCGGTTGATCTCGTCCGCCAGCAGGAGGTTCGTGAAGACCGGGCCCTCGCGGAAGGCGAAGCCGGAGGTGGAGGCGTCGTAGACGAGGGAGCCGGTGATGTCGCCGGGCATCAGGTCCGGCGTGAACTGCACCCGGCGGGTGTCGAGGCCGAGTGAGACGGACAGGGCGCGCACGAGCAGCGTCTTCGCGACTCCGGGGACGCCCTCGAGCAGGACGTGGCCGCCCGCGAGGAGGGCGATCAGGAGCCCGGAGACGGCGCCGTCCTGGCCGACGACCGCGCGGCCGACCTCGGAGCGGACCCGGTCGAGCTCGGCGCGCAGGTCGTCGTCGGAGACCGGCGCTCCGTCGCGGGCGGAGGGGGTGGTGTCGCTCATCGGGAGGGGCCTTCCGGTCGTCGGGCGGTCGTCGGGGAGAGGGCGGCGCGGAGCGCGCTCTCGAAGCGGAGGAGCTCGTCGGAGGCGGCGACGAGGGCGGCGTCGTCGCCCGGCAGGTCGTCGACGAGCAGACGGCGCAGCGCGGCCTGATCGCGGCCGAGGCGCTCGGCGGCGACGGCGACGATCTCGTCGACCCCGGTCGCCGGAGCGAGTCCCAGGAGCGCGGCCGTCCGCCGGAGGGTGCCGATGCGCAGTGCGTCGAGGGCGCGGGGCCGCAGGGCTCCGCGCGCGTAGAGCCGCGCGCGGCCGCGGGCCGTCTCGCTCGCATGCACGACGACCGGCAGCGGCTCGACCGCGAGCGGGCCGAGCCGGCGGCCGCGCCAGACGGCGGAGGCGACGAACACGGCCACCAGCAGCAGGAGAGCCGGTGTCACCCAGCCGGGGGCGAGGTCGGCGGGTGCAGGGGTGGTGCTCGCCGAGTCGGCGGCTCCGGCGCGGTACCAGACCAGCCGGTCCTCACCGCCGAGCAGTCCGAGCGCGAGAGCGGCGCGGCCGTCCTGGCCGATGGTGCCGTTGCGGAGGAGGTCGGCGTCGCCGATCGCGGTGACCTCGGCGCCCTGCGGGAACACGGTGCTCACGAGCAGGAAGCCGTCGTCGCCCGAGGGGAAGCAGCCGACCGCGTCGCCGTCGTCGAGGATCCGGTACGTGCTCCCACCGGCGGGGAGCGTCCCGGCGCGCTCGGCCGCCGGGAGCGGGCACTCGGCGCGGAAGGGGCCGTCGCCGGCCGGGGAGCCGGCGAAGCGGACGTCCGGCAGCAGGGCGTCGAGCGCGGCTCCTCCCGGGGTCACCAGGACGAGCGAGGCCGAGGCGCGGGCGAGCCGGCGGTACTGGGCCTCGTCGAGGGCCACGTCCGGGTCGTCGACGAGCAGTGTCGCGTCGGGGGAGGAGGCGGCGAGAGCGGAGTCCAGGTCGTCGGCGCGGACGACCTCGACGCCCTGATCGCGCAGCACCTGGGCGAGCGCGCGGGCGCCGTCCGGGGTCGCGCTGTCGACGTCGAGGTCCGGGGCGGCCACCCGGGTCCCGGTCGCGACGGTGAGCAGCAGAGTGCCGACCGCGACGATCACGAGCAGGAGCACCCACACCCGTCCGCGGCGCAGCAGCGCGCCGAGGGTCGGGCTGGAGACCGTGTCGGCGCTCACCGGGGCGCCGCCAGGGCGTCCAGGACCGGCGAGGCCGCGGCGAGCTCGCGGTCCAGAGCCGCGACCCGCTCGTACTCGGCCGGGCCGCAGGGCTGCCCGAGGTAGCGCACGCGGTCGAAGTCGTCGGCCGTGCGGCGCAGCGCGGCGGCGGAGGAGGGGAAGGTCGCAGAGGCGCGCGACGCCAGGCCGAGCGCGGTCGTGCCGGGCGAGACCCGCAGGACGGTCCGCTCGTCGAGGGAGCGCACCAGGGCGCGGAAGCGCTCGACGAGCGCCTCGTCCCAGTCCCCGCGGGCGGCCGCGGCCTCGGCGAGCGAGCGGAGGGTCGCGGCCGAGCGGGTGTCGTCGTCGGCGAGCACCGCTCCCGTGACGGTGCTGCGGCGACCGGCGCGGGGCCGTCCCGCGATGACGAGCGCGGCGACCACGAGCGCCACCAGCACCAGCACGCCGATCACGGCGGCGATCGGCACCGGCGGGCCGTCGCCCTGCAGCGTGAGGGAGGCGAACCAGTCGCGCACCGCCTGCACCACCCGGTCGAAGAGGGTCGGCTCGGCCGCCCGGTAGCGCGGGTCGGCGAGCTCCTCGAGGAGGAGTCGGCGCGCCTGCTCCGCGTCGGGCTCGAGAGGGGCCGCGGCGAGGATCACGGGCGCTCCGGCACGGGGAAGGGATCGGGGGAGGGGCGGCCCGCCGCGCGCTCCTCGACGTGCCGCATCAGCACCAGGTCGAAGCCCTCGCGGCGCATCCGTCGGTCGAGGTAGACGAGGCCCGTCACGGCCGACTGGAGCACGGTGCCGACGGCGCCGATCACGAAGCCCACGGCGACGGAGGCGATCGTCACCACGAGCGAGGTGACGAGCTGCGCGTCCGGGTCGGTCGGGGCGATCAGGGCGCCGGCGATCGGGATGAGCAGGCTGAACGGCGTGGCCACGATCTGGCCGGCGACCTGGATGATCACGGTCATCAGCGCGAGCGCGCCGAAGGTGCGCCAGAAGCCGCCCGCCACCAGCCGCCAGGAGCGCGCCACCGCACTGCGCAGCGGCAGCCGCTCGACGACGATCAGGCTCGGAACCAGGGCGAGCTTCGTCGACAGCCAGACCCCCAGCGCGAGGGCGACCAGGCCGGAGCCGACGAGTACCAGGATCCCGCCGACGATCGCGCTCGACGTCCCGTCCATCGCTCCGATGACGAACAGCGGCACGGCGAGCGCCACGGCGAGGAGCACCAGGAGGAGGTAGCCGACGCCCTGCAGGACCGTCCAGCCGATCAGCGCCCAGAAGCGGCCCCGCAGTCGGGCGAGCAGCTGTCGGAAGGTCGCCCGCTCGCCGAGGACGCCGCGGGTGACCTCGAGCACGACCACGCCCTGCACGAGGGCGCCGCTGGCGAGCGAGACGGCGAGGGGGATGAGGGCGGCCAGGACCACGACCGCGAGGGAGCCCGCGCCGACGGCGTCGCGGTCGGCGGACTCCGCCTGCGCGATGCGCCCGACGGCGAGCACCGCGATCAGGCCGTAGACCGCCAGGGCGAGCACCGACCCGAGGCCCTGCACCAGCAGGGCGACGCCCAGGGTCGTGCGGGGGCTGCGGCGGAGGACCTGGAACGGGGCGCCGAGCAGGGTGCCGAAGCCGAGCGGGCGCAGCGGCACGAGACCGGGCTTGGGCGGGGGAGTCCAGCCGGGCGCTGGGCGTCCGGGCGACCAGGGGCCGGCGCCGGCGGGCGACCAGGAGCCCCCGGCGGGACCGGGTGGTACGGGGCCTGCGCTCGGCGGCGCAGGCGACCAGGCCGGGGCGACGGGAGCGGGCAGCGGCCTGCGCCGGTCGCCGTCCTGCGCCGGGACGGCCGCGTCGTCCGGACGCCCTGCGGGCGGGGGCCACTGAGCTGCGTCGGTCATTCCCTCCATGCTGTCACAGGCGTGCGGGCGGGGTCCTCCCCCGAGCGGACCCCCTTCGCCCGCAGAGCCCGCTCCCCGCCCGCGGAGAGGTGCGTCGGTTAGCCTGGGTCGGGTCACCGTGCGCGCCGTGGGCGGGCGCGACCCGAGACGAGGAAGAGCAGACCGATGAGCGCGCGCATTCTGGTGGTCGACGACGACGCCGCCCTGGCCGAGATGATCGGCATCGTCCTGCGCGCCGACGGGTACGACGTCTCCTTCTGCGCGGACGGCTCCGGCGCCCTCGAGGCCTTCCGGCGGGCCCGGCCGGACCTGGTCCTGCTCGACCTGATGCTGCCCGGGATCGACGGGATCGAGGTGTGCCGCGCGATCCGCGCCGAGTCCGGAGTCCCCGTCATCATGCTGACGGCCAAGTCCGACACCTCCGACGTCGTGCAGGGCCTCGAGTCCGGCGCCGACGACTACATGGTCAAGCCGTTCGACCCCAAGGAGCTCGTCGCGCGGATCAGGACGCGCCTGCGTCCCGCCACCGCCGCCGCGAACGCGGTGCTGCAGGTCGGGGACCTGAGCCTCGACGTCGCCGGCCACGAGGTCCGCCGCGGCGAGACGCGCATCGGCCTGACCCCGCTCGAGTTCGACCTCCTCCTCGCCCTCGCCTCCAAGCCCCAGCAGGTCTTCACCCGCGAGATGCTGCTCGAGCAGGTCTGGGGCTACCACTACAAGGCCGACACCCGCCTCGTGAACGTGCACGTCCAGCGCCTGCGCGCCAAGGTCGAGAAGGACCCGGACGACCCCCGCATCGTGATGACCGTGCGCGGCGTCGGCTACCGCGCCGGCGCCGTCCTCCCGGGCTGACCGTGCCCCGCCTCGCCGCTCCCGACGTGCGCCGGTGGCCCCGCCGCGTGCTCGGGGTGTGGCGCACGTCGCTGCAGTTCCGCGCGGTCGCGATCACGGTCCTGCTCAGCGGCATCGCCATCGGCTCGACCGGCGTCTACCTCTCGTACAGCATCAGCGACAACCTGTTCCAGTCACGGCTGACGCAGGTCACGGGCGACACGTCGCGCGCGACCCGGGCCGCGCAGGGATACCTCGACGCCGCCACCGTCTCCACCCGCCAGGACATGGAGGAGGTGATGAGCTCGGTGCGCACCGCCGTCCGGGACGCCTCCTCCTCCGCGCTGATCGCCGTCGTGCGCTCGCCCGACCAGGAGGCGTCCTCGCTGGCGCCTCAGGACATCTACAACCGCGAGCTGCAGAACGGCGTGATCAGCGACGCGCTGCGCGAGCGGGTGCAGGCGGGCTCCGACGGGCAGTACTGGCAGTCGGTGACGCTCGACGCCTCCGGTCAGCAGCAGCCCGGCATCCTCGTCGGCTCGACCCTCGAGCTGCCGAGCTCGGCCGGGCGCTACGAGCTGTACATCGGCTACTCCCTCGCGGACGCGGAGCGCACGCTCCAGTTCGTGCAGCAGGTGCTCAACGTGGCGGGGATCCTGCTCATCCTGCTGATCGGAGCGGTCAGCTGGGTCGTCGTGCGGATCGTCGTCGCCCCGGTCCGGGTCGCGGCCGAGACGAGCCAGCGCCTCGCCGCCGGCGACTTCGACGTGCGGATCCCCGAGCGGGGCCAGGACGTGATCGCGACCCTCGCCCGGTCCTTCAACGGCATGGCCGACAGCCTGCAGGACCGGATCAGCGAGCTCGCGACGCTCAGCCAGGTCCAGCAGCGCTTCGTCTCGGACGTCTCGCACGAGCTCCGGACGCCGCTGACGACGATGAAGCTGGCCGGGGACGTGCTGTACGACCAGCGCGAGGACTTCGCCCCGGTCGCCGAGCGCACGGTCGAGCTGCTGCACAGCCAGATCGACCGCTTCGAGAGCCTCCTCGCCGACCTGCTCGAGATCTCCCGCCACGACGCGGGATCGGCCGAGCTCGAGCTCGAGCCGGTCAACCTGGTGAAGCTGGCCGGCGACGAGATCGAGGCGATGCGCGGGATCGCGGAGGCGAACGGTTCCCGGCTCACTCTCTCCGCCCCGGGCGGCTACTTCGACGCCGACCTCGATCCGCGCCGCATCCGCCGGATCGTCCGCAACCTGCTGGGCAACGCGATCGAGCACGGCGACGGCCGCGAGGTCGTCGTCACCGTCGACAGCAACGCCAGCGCGGTCGCCCTCGCGGTGCGCGACTACGGGCACGGCATGAGCAGCGAGGAGGTGGTGCGCGTCTTCGACCGCTTCTGGCGCGCCGACCCGTCCCGCCGCCGCACGCTCGGCGGCACCGGCCTCGGCCTCTCCATCGCGCAGGAGGACACCGCCCTGCACCACGGCTGGCTGCAGGTCTGGTCCGTGCCCGATCGCGGCGCCTGCTTCCGCCTGACCGTGCCCCGGCACCGCGGCGAGCGGATCGAGGCCTCGCCGCTCCCGCTGCCCCCGGTCGACGCGGGCGAGCAGGCCTACAGCGGCCCGATCGTCCTCCCGCCGCTGCAGGCTCCTCCGGTCGGGGCCGCGGGGGTGCTCCCGTGAGGCGCGGCGTCCTCCGCGCCGTCGCGGCCGCCGCGCTGCTCGCGTTCGGGCTGGCCGGGTGCGCCGGCATCCCGCGGGACGGCGACGTCGGAGTCGGACGGCCCGACACCGCGCCGCAGGACCTCCAGTACGACTTCCTCCCGTCGGGACCCGCCGTCGGTGCGTCGCAGCGCGACATCCTGACCGGCTTCATCGACGCCGCGTCGAGCCCGCAGAACAACTACAAGATCGCCCGCGAGTTCCTCTCCACCGGAGCCGACTGGACGCCGGGCGAGCACGTGACGGTCGACGAGGGCCAGCGCTCCGCCTCGCCGCAGTCGGGATCCACGCTCTCGCTGACGATCACGCCCGTCGCCGAGGTCGACGCGACCGGCGTCTACACCGACGTTGCCACCACGGCCGGCCTGACCCTCGACTACGGCTTCGTCCAGGAGAACGGCGAGTGGCGCATCAGCGCGCCGCCGAGCGGCGTGGTGATCGACCGCACCACCTTCGAGCAGGTCTTCTCGACGCACGCGCTCTACTTCTTCGACCCCGGATACCAGTACCTCGTGCCGGACCTGCGCTGGTTCGCCTCGCGCGCCGACAGCTCCACCAGCACCACGATCGTCACGGAGCTGCTGCGCGGCCCCACGCCGTGGCTGCGGGACTCCGCCGCCGTCGTGTCGGCCTTCCCGACCGGCACGACGCTGGCGGCCGAGACCGTGCCGGTCGAGTCGCAGCGCGCCGTGGTGGACCTGAACCCGGCCGCTCTCGAGGCCGATCCGGCGCAGTGGCGGCTGATGGCGCTGCAGCTGAACCGGAGCCTCGCGAACGTCTCGAACGTCACCGGAGTCGCGCTCTCCGTCGAGCAGAACCCGATCGACGTCCCCTCCGAGGTCACCGGGCTGCCGACCTCGCCCCGCGTCGACACCCGGCCGCTCGTGCTGACCGACGACGCTTTCGGATTCCTCGGCTCCTCCGGGCTGGCCGGCCTCGGGATCTCGGATCGGATCGAGGCGCTGCAGCCGCGGGCCGCGGTCCTCGGCGAGCAGCGCGGGGCCGACTCGGACGCGTCGGCCGCCGTGCTCACCGCCGCGGGCGTGAGCCTCGTGGAGCCCGACGGTGCCGACGTCCTCCTCGACGCGCGGTCGGGCCTCGTCGCGCCGTCCATCGATCCGCTCGGGTACGTCTGGTCGGTGCCGTCGGCCTCGCCCGGGCAGCTGGTGGCGTACTCCGCGGACGGCTCGCGCTCGATGCAGGTCGCGACGGCCTGGAGCGAGGTCGAGTGGCTCGCCTCGATCGCCGTGTCGCGCGACGGCACCCGGATGCTGGCGCTCGCCCAGGACGGGCAGCAGGCCACGGTGCTGGTGGCCGGCATCACCCGCTCACGGGACGGCGACCCGGTGGCGGTCGGCGAGCCGGTCGTCCTCCGCTCGACCCTGGGGACCGCGGTCGCCGCGGCCTGGACGGACGAGCTCGACGTGGTGTCGGTCGTGCGCGGCTCGACGGGGGAGGACGCCGTCACGATGAACCTGCTCGGCGGAGGCGCCACGGCGCTCGGCACGACGACGGGCACGGTCCAGATCGCCGCGGGCAACACCTCGACCCAGATCCGCATCCTCGCCGAGGGCGGGGAGCTCCGGCAGCAGCGGGGCTCGGCCTGGCAGACGACCGCGACGGACATCCGGCTGCTCGCGGCGCAGACCGGCATGGGGTCCTGACCGGTCCTGTCGGCGGCGACGAGCCCTTCCGACGGCGGCGCGCTCCGGATGCTCCTCCCCAGGCGCGTCGGGCAGGCGGATCGTCCCGATCCGACGGATCCACCCCCCGCGCCGCGGCCCGGACGGCGAACGTGGAGGCATGCTCTCCGATCACCTGCTCGACGCCCTCGCCGTCCTCCTCCCGCTGGAGTGCCCCGCCTGCGGAGAGCCGACGAGCCGGGCGCCCTGTCCGGACTGCTCGGCCGACGCGGCCGCCTCGGCCTGCCTGCTGACCCGCGTCGTCGGGCCGCCGGACGATCCGCTCCTCGTCGTCACCGGTGCCCCGTACGAGGGCACGGTGCGCCGCCTCGTCGTCGCGCTGAAGGAGGAGGGCCGCACGGCCAGCCTCGCCCCGCTCGGCGCGCTGCTGCGTCCCGCTCTCGGCGCGGCGCTCGCCGGCAGCCCCGCGATCCTGGTCGTCCCGCCCGGCTCCTGGCTCGGCCGCGTGCGGCGGGGCGCCGATCCCGTCGCGCAGCTGGTCGCCGCGGCGGGAGGGCTGGCGGCGCGTCCTCTCCGGCGGTCGCGGATGGTCCGCGACCAGGTCGGGCTCGGCCGCGTCGAGCGGCGCGGCAACCTCGACGGGGCGTTCCGCGCCCGCCGTCCGCTCTCGTCGTGGCCGCCGGTGGTCCTCGTCGACGACGTGGTCACCTCCGGCGCGACCCTGCTCGAGCTCCGGCGCGCCGTGCGTGCGGCCGGCGGGACGGTCCGGGCCGCGGCGGCCCTGGCCGGCACCGCGCAACGAGGAGGGAACGTAGCAGCAGAATCCGGACGAACTCCCGGTGACGATCCGGTGGCCGGGGTCTACGGTGGGGGCACGGCGTGAACGGTCCGCCCCGGAGAAAGGCGGCACGCCGTACTCGACTGGGAGGTTGTCATGGACATCGACATCACAGGACGCAACATCGACATCACCGATCGCTTCCGCGCGTACGCGACGGAGAAGTCGGACAAGGTGGCGCACCTCGCCGATCGTGCTCTCGCACTCGAGATCAAGGCGAGCAGGCACGCCGAGGGCAAGGGCTCGGCCGGCGGCGACCGCGTGGAGCTGACGCTGATCGGCAAGGGGCCCGTGGTCCGGGCCGAGGCGAGCGGAGCCGACAAGTACGCGGCGTTCGACGTCGCCATCGGCCGGCTGCTCGAACGGGTGAGACGCGCCAAGGACCGGAAGAAGGTCCATCGGGGCCAGCATCGGCCGACCTCGCTCCGCGACGCGGCCGCCGACGACTTCAGCGTCGTCGCCATCCAGCCGGCCGACGCGGCGGTGCTGGAGCAGCTGAGCACGGGCGTCATCCCCGTGCAGGAGGCGCCGGAGCCGGTGGAGGACGAGGTCGAGGAGCCGTACTGCCCCGTCGTCATCCGCAAGAAGGTCTTCGCCTCCGTCTCGATGACCGTCGACGACGCCGTCGACTACATGGAGCTGGTCGGACACGACTTCTACCTCTTCATCGACTCCGACACGAACCGCCCGAGCGTGGTCTACCGCCGCAAGGGCTGGGACTACGGCGTCATCGGCCTCGGCGACGAGGCCGACGAGCTCGCCGAGCAGGCCGCCGGCTGAGATCCGACCCCGGGCCCAGGCAGGGAGTCCGCCCAGGGCGGACGCGTCGCCCCGACCGCTCGCCGCCCGCCCCGGCTAGGCTGGTCGCGGTCCGCGCTCCGGCGCGCGACTCCTGTCTTCTACTTTTTTGGAGTACCCCGTGGCCTCTGTCCTCGAAAAGGTCCTTCGCGTCGGGGAGGGGCGGGTCATCCGCCGCCTCGAGAACTACGCGAAGGCCGTCAACGCCCTCGAAGAGGACTTCACGCACCTCAGCGACGAGGAGCTGAAGAACGAGACCGTCGAGCTGCGCGAGCGCTACTCGAACGGCGAGTCCCTCGACGACCTGCTGCCGGAGGCGTTCGCCGCCGTCCGCGAGGCCTCGCGCCGGACGCTCGGCCTCCGCCACTTCGACGTGCAGCTCATGGGCGGCGCCGCCCTGCACCTGGGCAACATCGCCGAGATGAAGACCGGAGAGGGCAAGACGCTCGTCGCGACCCTTCCGGCCTACCTCAACGCGATCGCCAGCCGCGGCGTGCACATCGTCACGGTCAACGACTTCCTCGCGTCGTACCAGTCCGAGCTGATGGGGCGCGTGTTCCGCGCCCTCGGCATGACGACCGGAGTGATCCTCTCGGGCCAGACCCCGGAGCAGCGCCGCGAGCAGTACTCGGCCGACATCACCTACGGCACGAACAACGAGTTCGGCTTCGACTACCTCCGCGACAACATGGCGTGGCAGGCGCAGGACATGGTCCAGCGCGGCCACTTCTACGCCATCGTCGACGAGGTCGACTCGATCCTCATCGACGAGGCCCGCACCCCGCTGATCATCTCCGGACCGGCCTCGGGCGAGGCGAACCGCTGGTTCGCGGAGTTCGCCAACCTCGCCAAGCGCCTCGACGAGGGCGAGGACTTCGAGGTCGACGAGAAGAAGCGCACCGTCGGCGTCCTCGAGCCCGGCATCGAGAAGGTCGAGGACTACCTCGGCATCGACAACCTCTACGAGTCGGCGAACACCCCGCTGATCTCGTTCCTCAACAACGCCATCAAGGCGCGCGCGCTGTTCAAGAAGGACAAGGACTACGTCGTGCTGAACGGCGAGGTCCTGATCGTCGACGAGCACACCGGCCGCATCCTGGCCGGACGCCGCTACAACGAGGGCATCCACCAGGCCATCGAGGCGAAGGAGGGCGTGCAGGTCAAGGCCGAGAACCAGACCCTGGCCACCGTCACGCTCCAGAACTACTTCCGCCTCTACGCGAAGCTCTCCGGCATGACCGGAACGGCCGAGACCGAGGCCGCCGAGTTCATGTCGACCTACAAGCTCGGCGTCGTCCCGATCCCGACGAACCGCAAGATGCAGCGGATCGACAACGCCGACCTCGTCTACAAGAACGAGCAGGTCAAGTTCGCCCAGGTCGTCGAGGACATCGCGGAGCGCCACGCGGCCGGGCAGCCGGTCCTCGTCGGCACGACCAGCGTCGAGAAGAGCGAGTACCTCTCGCGCCTGCTCGCCAAGAAGGGCGTGCGCCACGAGGTCCTGAACGCCAAGAACCACGCGCGGGAGGCGGCCATCGTCGCCCAGGCCGGCCGCCTCGGCGCCGTCACCGTCGCGACCAACATGGCCGGTCGAGGCACCGACATCATGCTCGGCGGCAACGCCGAGTTCCTCGCGGTCTCCGAGATGACGGCCAAGGGCCTGAACCCCTCCGAGACCCCGGAGGAGTACGAGGCCGCATGGGACGAGGTCTTCGCCGCCGTCAAGGAGAAGGTGGGCGAGGAGGCCGAGAAGGTCCAGGCCGCCGGCGGCCTCTACGTGCTCGGCACCGAGCGCCACGAGTCGCGCCGCATCGACAACCAGCTCCGCGGACGCTCGGGCCGCCAGGGCGACCCGGGGGAGAGCCGCTTCTACCTCTCGCTCACCGACGACCTCATGCGCCTGTTCAACTCCGGCGCCGCCGAGGCGCTCATGGGCCGGGGCAACGTCCCGGACGACATCGCCATCGAGTCGAAGGTCGTCTCGCGCGCCATTCGCAGCGCCCAGTCGCAGGTCGAGGCCCGCAACGCCGAGATCCGCAAGAACGTCCTCAAGTACGACGACGTCCTCAACCGCCAGCGCGAGGCGATCTACTCGGACCGCCGCCACATCCTCGAGGGCGACGACCTGCACGAGCGCACCCAGAAGTTCCTCGTCGACGTGATCGACGAGATCCTCGAGGTGCACACCGGCGACGGCAACGGCGACGACTGGGACTTCGACGCCCTCTGGACCGAGCTGAAGACGCTGTACCCGATCAGCCTCACCATCGACGAGGTGGTGCAGGAGGCGGGCAGCCGCGGCCGCATCAACAAGGAGTTCATGCGCCGCGAGATCCTCTCGGACGCGCAGCTCGCCTACCAGCACCGCGAGGAGCAGCTGGGCTCTCCCGCCATGCGCGAGCTCGAGCGCCGCGTCGTGCTCTCGGTGATCGACCGCCGCTGGCGCGACCACCTCTACGAGATGGACTACCTCAAGGACGGTATCGGCCTGCGCGCGATGGCCCAGCGCGATCCGCTGGTCGAGTACCAGCGCGAGGGCTTCGCCCTGTTCCAGCAGATGATGGGGCAGATCCGCGAGGAGACCGTCGGCTTCCTCTTCAACCTCGAGGTCGAGGTGACCCAGAAGCAGGGCGAGGTCGCCGGAGTCGCGGCCAAGGGCCTCGCTCAGCCGGTCGCTCCGGCCGAGAAGCTCAGCTACTCGGCCCCGAGCGACACCGGCGGCGTCGAGGTCCGCGACCAGCGCGGACAGGTGCAGCAGGCGGCCACCGCGAAGGCCCGCGCCGAGGAGGCCCGCAAGGCGCTCCCCGAGGGCGAGGCGGAGGAGACTCCGACGACCGGCGCCTTCGGCCAGAAGCCGGGCGGCTCGGACGCCCCCGCCAACCGCGAGGAGCGACGCGCGCAGTCCAAGCGCCGCTGAGTCCTCCCCGGACGACGCCCTCGGCCCCGGTCCCGCAGCGGCGGGGTCCGGAGCCGTCGGCGTTCCTGCGGAGGCTCGGAGCCCGCCTCGCCCGCCGTCAGGACTCGCCGCGCGCGAGGGCCGAGACGAAGCCGCCGGCGAAGGTGTCGCCGAGGCCGATCGTCGTCGGCCGGTCCGTCTCGAGGACGAGCCCGGGGACGCAGCTGGCCTCGAGCGCCGAATCCACCGCTGCGCACACCGCTTGCGAGCCGGGCTGGGGAGGGAGTCCGCCGACGCGGTCGTAGTCGGCGGCGGTGAAGCCGTCCCCGAGGAGGTCGCGGAGCTCGGTCGCGCGGATCATCTCGTCACCGACGCCCCGCCACCCCCGGAGCTCGAGGAGGCCCTGCGCGACAGGGGAGTGGAGATCGTGCTCCCGGCCGGTGCGGCCGCCCGGGAGCGCTGACCCGCTCCTCACAGCACGTTGATCGCGGTGGCACGCCAGCGCGCGTCCGTGCCTTCGAGCCGGATCGCGACGGCCCGGCTCCGTGCGCGGTGATGCACCAGCACGACTCCCTCGACGACACCGTCCCGCGGCTCCGTGACGATCACCCGTCCGACCGTGAACGGGACGCGCTGCGCCGTCCGCTTCCGCAGGCTGCGGGCGCGGGCCGCGAGCACGACCCGCTTCTGCAGGTGGTGGTAGACCTCGTCGCTCAGCCACCGCGCGATCTGGTCGATCTCGCGCGAGCCCTCGAGGATCTCGATCACGAGGTGCGTGAGCCGGGCGAGCAGGGGCTCCGGTTCGGGCAGCTCCGCGCGGGTCGCAGGCTGCGGGGCGAAGAACTCCGCGAGGGTGAGCCGCTCCACGGCCGCCTCGGGGTCGAGGGGGAGGGTGCGGTAGTCGAAGGCGTGGAGGGGAAGGCTCATGCGGCGATCTCCTGGGGCAGGACGAGCTGTTCACGGGTCCGGGTCACCTCTCTGCTCGACGGGCGGGGCGCGCTGGGTCGGCACGCGAGGACGACCTCATCGAAGCAGTCGAGGGATGCTCATGGAAAGCAGAGGCGCAGACTGTGGATAATCGTCGGCCGTCCCGAGCTGTGGACAGCGAGCCCGGCGTGCGCCGCCCGGCCGCGCCCTAGGCTTGTCGGGTGTCGACCCTCAGTGACCTCGTCCTCTCCCACGGCCGATCCGACGAAGCGGACGTCGAATGGCTGCACCTGCTCGTCGGCGACCTGCAGCTGCTCGCCGACCTGGCCTTCGCCGACATCGTGCTCTGGGTGCCCACGGCCGACGACAGCTTCGTCGCCGTCGCCCACGCGCGCCCCAGCAGCGCGGCGACGCTCTTCTACCGCGACTTCGTCGGGCAGAGGATCAAGTCGGAGTGGCGCGCCCAGGTCGTCGAGGCGTTCGAGACCGCGCGGATCGTCGACACCTCCGCCCCGGACTGGTTCGAGGAGACGCCCACCCGCGTGCGCGCGGTGCCCGTCCTGCGCCGCCTGGGGGCCTCCGACGGCGGGACGACGGACCGCCCCATCGCGGTCGTCACGCGCCACACCAACCTCAGCGAGACGCGCACGCCGAGCCGGCAGGAGCTGACGTTCAACGACTGCGCGAACGACCTCTTCTCGATGATCGCCTCGGGCGACTTCCCCGATCTGGGCGCGCCGACCGGTCCTCGCCGCGGGGCGCCGCGCGCGTCCGACGGCCTGATCCGCCTGGACGTCGACGGCGTCACCACGTTCGCGAGCCCCAACGCCCTCTCGGCGTTCAACCGCATCGGCTTCGCCGACGAGCTCGAGGGGGAGTCGCTCGCCGAGGTCACGACGAAGCTGATCGCGGGGAAGGTCGTCATCGACGAGTCGCTCCCGCTGGTCGTGACCGGCCGGGCGCCGTGGCGAACCGACATCGAGGCCCGCGGAGTGACGGTGTCGCTGCGCGCGATCCCGATCCGCGACCGCGGCGAGCGGGTCGGCGCCGTCGTCCTGTGCCGCGACGTGACGGAGCTGCGCCACCAGGAGCGGGAGCTCATCACCAAGGACGCCACGATCCGCGAGATCCACCACCGCGTGAAGAACAACCTGCAGACCGTGGCCTCGCTGCTGCGGATCCAGGCCAGGCGCACCCACTCCGACCTCGCCCGGGAGGCGCTCACGCAGGCGATGCGCCGCGTCGCCGCCATCGCGGTCGTGCACGACACTCTCTCTGAGGGGCTGAACCAGAACGTCGACTTCGACGCGGTCTTCGACCGGGTGCTGCTGCTGATCGCCGAGGTCGCCTCGACCCACAACACCACGGTGCACCCGAAGCTGACGGGGAGCTTCGGCAATCTGCCCAGCGAGTACGCGACTCCGCTCGCCCTCGCCCTGACCGAGCTGGTCACCAACGCCGTCGAGCACGGCCTGGCCGGACGGGAGGGCGACGTGGAGATCGTCGCCTCGCGCAGCGATGACGAGCTCACGGTGAAGGTGCGCGACACGGGCGTCGGGCTGCCGGAGGGCAAGGTCGGATCGGGCCTGGGCACGCAGATCGTGCGCACGCTCATACAGGGCGAGCTCGGCGGCACCATCGACTGGCACACGCTGGTCGGGCGCGGCACCGAGGTCACCATCGAGGTGCCGCTGCGATGGCTGGAGCGCGCCCGCTCCTGAGCCCGGAGACGACGCGACCCCCGCTGCCGAGAGGCGACGGGGGTCGGGGTCGTTCGTGCCGCCGAGCGGCTCGTGCGCCTAGGAGGCGCGGCGTGCGCGGGCGGCGCGGCGCTTCAGGGCGCGACGCTCGTCCTCGCTGAGGCCGCCCCACACTCCCGAGTCCTGGCCGGTCTCGAGGGCGTACTGGAGGCAGACCTCGGTGACGGTGCAGCGTGCGCACACCGACTTCGCCTTCTCGATCTGGTCCACGGCCGGGCCGGTGTTGCCGACCGGGAAGAAAAGCTCGGGGTCTGCGGTGAGGCAAGCGGCCTTGTCGCGCCAGTCCATGCGGGTGCTCCTTGTGTGAAGGCGTGCGTGGAGGAACCACGCAGTGTTCGGGTGGGATGATCGATCCACGCCGACGATCCCGACCAGTACTCGACCTCCGCGCCCTCACCGGCGCACGCCACGAGGCCCCGTGCTGGAGCGCGGGGTGGATCGGGGTGGTGGACGGGAGAATGCTCGGTTCTTGCCGGTGCACTCGACGCGATGCGCGAGCACTGCGTCGGCCGCCCGGCTCCAGTGCTGGTCATCCGGCTCGCCCCCGTGCCTGACGGCACGGCGGGATCGGATGTTCACATCGGCGGAAACCCACGACCCTGTGAGCGGTGAAACGAACTGGACTAGCCTGTCACGGGGATGAGCCCGAATCAAGAGTCCTGGATGGGATGTGCCTGTGACCGCTGACGCGAACGGGTCCCGCGGACCCCGCCCGACCGCCTCCCGGCCGCTCGGTCTGGTGGTGCTGATCGCGGTCCTGGCCCTCGAGACGCTCGCCGTGGCCGGGGTCGCGGCGTGGCTCGTGCTCGAGCTGCTGACGACCCGGGCCGACACGGTCGGCGGAGGGATCGCCATCGTCGTCCTCGCGCTGATCGCCGTGTGCTGGGCCGCCGCGACGACGCTCGGCGCCGTGCGACGGCGCGGCTGGATGCGCGCGTCGGCGCTGACGATCCAGCTGGTGATGATGGCCGTGGCGCTCGGCGCCTTCCAGGGCCAGTACGCCGTGCCCGACATCGGCTGGGCGCTGCTGGCGCCGGCCGTGTTAGCCGTCGTCGCGCTGTTCCTCCCGAGCGTGGTCGCCGCCACTCGTCGCGATCCGGCCGTGTAGCCGGACGGCTGGCGCGCCGCCGCTCGCGGGTGCGACGCTGGAGGGACCCCCTCCTCGACACGGAAGCGACGCGCATGGACTCCACCCGACTCGGCTCCAGCGGCCTGCAGATCTCCTCGATCGTCCTCGGCTGCATGAGCTTCGGCGCTCCCGACCGCGGGGCCCACGGCTGGAGCATGGGCGAGGAGGAGTCGCGGACCTTCCTCCGGCGGGCGCTGGAGCTCGGCATCACCACGTTCGACACGGCGGACGTCTACTCCGACGGCACGAGCGAGGAGTTCGTCGGCCGTGCGCTCGCGGACTTCGCGGTCCGCGAGGAGGTCGTGATCGCCACGAAGGTCCACGGGCGGATGCGCCCCGGCCCCAACGGCGGCGGCCTCTCGCGGCGGCACATCCTCAGCGCTATCGACGACAGCCTCCGGCGTCTCGGCACGGACTACGTCGACCTCTACCAGATCCACCGCTGGGACCCCGAGACGCCGATCGAGGAGACGATGGAGACCCTCCACGACGTCGTCCGCTCGGGCAGGGCGCGCTACATCGGCGCCTCGAGCATGTGGGCGTGGCAGTTCGCGAAGGCGCAGTACACCGCGGATCTGGGCGGCTGGACGCGGTTCGTCTCGATGCAGGACCAGTACAACCTGATCCAGCGCGAGGACGAGCGCGAGCTGCACCCCTTCTGCGTCGACCAGGGAGTCGGCGTGATCCCGTGGTCGCCGCTCGCCCGGGGCCGGCTCACCCGCGACTGGGACGAGACCACGGCGCGCACCGAGACCGACGTCTTCGGCGGCACCCTCTACCGCCAGCAGGAGGAGGCCGACCGGCGGACCGTCGCGACCGTCGCACGCATCGCCGAGCAGCGCGGCGTGCCCCGTGCGCAGGTGGCGCTCGCCTGGGTCCGGCAGCAGGAGGCGGTCACCGCTCCGATCGTCGGAGCCACGAAGCTCCACCACCTCGACGACGCGGTCGCGTCGCTGGACGTGGAGCTGACCACCGACGAGCTGGAGGCGCTGGGCGCCGACTACGCGCCGCGCGCCAACGAGGGGTTCTGATCCGGCCGATGCGCCACCGCTGATCCGCCCGAGCGGTCTCCGCTATTCTTCCCCTCGAAGATGACGGAAGCTCGGATCGGGAGGCGGCATGGCGAGGAGTGCCGGGGATCCGTTGGGGGCGCGCTACCGCCTGCTCGAGCGGATCGGCTCGGGTGCCGCGGGTGAGGTGTGGCGCGTCGCCGACGCGCAGGGGCCGGACCGCGCGGCGAAGCTCCTCCGCGGTGAGCACGTGCACGACGCGGGCCTGGTCGAGCGGTTCGTCCGTGAGAGGTCGGTGCTCACCCGTCTGCGGCACCCGCACGTCGTGGAGGTGCTCGACCTCGTCGTGGAGGGGGAGACGCTCGGGATCGTGATGGAGCTCGTCGGCGGCGGATCGCTGCGGGAGCTGCTGCGGGACGAGGGCACCCTCCCGGCGGTCGATGCGCTGCCCGTGGCGGCCTCGATCCTCGACGCTCTCGCCGCCGCGCATGCGATCGGCACGGTCCACCGGGACGTGAAGCCCGACAACGTCCTGCTCGCGGAGGGTGCGGACGATGCGGGCTCCGCCGTCCGCGTCTCCGACTTCGGCATCGCTCACGTGGTCGCCGAGGGGCCGCGCGCGACGACGGGTGTCATCGGGACGCCGGAGTACCTCTCGCCCGAGATGCTCGCCACCGGAGCGGCCGGCCCGCCGAGCGACGTCTACTCGACGGGGATCCTGCTCTACGAGCTGCTGTGCGGCCGGACCCCGTTCGCCGGCCCCGGCGCCGACGTCGCGGTCGCCTACCGGCACGTCGCGATGCTCCCGCCGCCGCTGGAGCTGCCGCCGCGGCTCGCGTCGCTCCTGGACCGGATGCTCGCGAAGGATCCGGCGTCGCGGCCGACGGCTGCGGAGGCGGCGGGGATCCTGCGACGCCTCTCCCCGGCACTGGCCGGGCTGCCGGCGCTGCCGCTCGCGGCGGGCGTGGCGGAGTTCGAGGAGGCCGAGCGCCCGGGCACGGTCCTCCGCGGGATGGCGGTGCAGATGTCGTCGGAGCCGGTGGAGGAGGGGCCCGCTCCCGAGCTCGGCCCGTCGTCGCAGGCGACCGTGCTCCGCCCGGTGCCGCGCCGCGAGCTGCGCCTGGTGGAACGGCCGTTCGAGGCTCCAGCACGGCGGGGGCGCGGCGGACGTCTGCGGATGATCCTCGCCGCCCTCGGCGCCGGCGTCCTGCTCATCGGGGCGGTGCTCCTCGCCGTCCAGCCGCGCGGCGGCGGAGCACGGGCCTCGGCGCCGGATGCCGACCTGTCGGCCCGGCAGCAGGACCGGCCGCTGCCGACGGGCCTCGGAGTGACGCGATCGGCCACCTGGGACGCGGAGCGACGGGCCGTGGTCGTCGAGATCTCCTACTCCGCCCAGAGCGCGCCCCTCTCGGGGTCCTTCCTCGAGGTGCTGCCGGGCCCGGACGCCGCGGCGGCATGCCCCGCGGCCAGCTGGTCCGGAGTGACGGCGGTGCGCAACCGGCCGAGCGTCACCGGAGTCGGGGTCGGCTGCGGTTGGAGCCTGACGGACCTGCACGTCCCGGCGCAGGGGATCGTCGACGTCACGGCGACCGTGCCGATCGCGGTGGCCGAGCAGAGCGCCCTGGACGGGTGGCTGGCGGCGGCAGCGTCTGCGACGGCACAGGCCGTGGCCGACCCTGCGGTCACCGGGACGGCGTATCCCGTGCAGCGGCTGCGGGATGTGCGGATCGAGACTCCCGCGCGGACGGTCGGCCGGACCCCGCTGCCCGTGACGCTGGTGCCGGTCTGGCCGAGCGGGGCCGACCCCGTGAACCCCCTGCTCGCGACGCCGTCGTCCGCGCCGGCGAGCAGCATGCTCGAGGCGATCGCGGGCGGAGTGGAGGGCGTTCGCTTCAGCGACGGCTGCAGCGGCGCGGTCGCCGTGTCGTCCGACGGGCTGACGGTGACCGCCCTCACGGTGACTCCGTCCTGCGAGCTGCGCGCCCGAGTGGGCGCGTTCTCGGACCTCTCGAGCAGTCCCTTCGCGATCACCACTCGCGAGTGAGTCGACCTCCCGCGCCAGTGTCGAGCCGTCGACGTCACGCGAGCCGTCTGTGCTGTCTTGCCTTCTACCATGACGAGACATCCTCATGAAACGACGGTGGAGTGGGGAGCGGGCGGGACGGTCCCGTCCGCAGGGGTAGAAAGGTGTGATCCATGTCACGTGTTCTCTCGACCGACGAGGCGAAGTCCGCGATCCAGCAGATCCAGTCGATCGTCAACGGCGGCCTCGCCGATCAGATCAGCCGGCTCGACGTACAGGGGCGGACACTGTCCGATCCGAACGTCTGGGACGGTCCGCTGGCCTCGCAGTTCCGCTCGTCGACCTGGCCGGAGACGAAGTCGGCCCTCGAGAAGGCCAAGCAGGAGCTCGAGGAGCTGCGCAGCCAGCTGGCGACGATCTCGCAGAACATCTTCGCCGCCGGCGGAGGGAGCTGACCGGCCGTCCCGCCCCTGCGTGCTCCGGCGAGCGGGGGCGGGACGTGCTCGTCGTCTCCGCGCTCCTTCCTCCGCGCACCTCCATCGGTGCGTCTCGGAGTGATCGGAGCGCTCTCGAGGAGGACGCGCCGATCGACTCGGTGGCGGAGGCGCGATCATCCGCCCGAGGGCGCTGATCAGCCGCCGTCCGCCGGCGTCGGCGAGACCGACTGCACGAAGTGGATCTCGCCGTCGAGGCTGACGAAGCCCCGGCCCACCGTGGGCGGGACGGGGAAGCGCCGCGGGATCTGCGCGCCGAGGAGAGTGCCGTCGTTGTCGACGTCGGGCTGGAGCAGCAGCACGGAGCGGGAGGCCGCCGCCTTCTTCGTCCAGTTCCCGAAATGGCTGCGGAGCTCGCTCGACCGGCCGGCCAGCACGACGCAGAGTCCCGGGCGACCCGACGAGACCAGCCTCATCAGCGCCTGGTCGGTGTCGTCCCAGCGCTCGGCGTCGTCGAGGAGGAGCAGCACGGGGCCCTCCTCCGTCGACAGCGACGCGAGGAGGGTGCGGAGCTCCTCCGCGCCCACGGCGAGTCGGTCGAGGTCGGCGCCCCTCAGCGGGGAGCGTCGATCGCACACTCCCCAGACGGCGACCGAGCCGGCGGCCCGCGCCGCCTCGGCCAGGGCGAGCAGCACGGTCGACTTGCCCGATCGGGCGGGTCCGGCGATGACGACGTGCTCGCCCTCGAAGACCTGGAACGCCAGCGGGGCGAGGTCCGACTCGCCGAGGCCGATCGGGAGCAGCCACGGCTCGCGATCGAAGCGGGCCTCGATCCCGAGCGCACTCACGGCGACCCTGTCGGGAAGCGTGCCGACCGTGCTCGTCCTGCCGCGCGCATCCGGCCAGGCGGCCGCGAGCTCGGCGATCGCGTCGTCGAGACCGGCCCTCGGAGTCGCGACCTGCGTCTGCAGGAGCGACGAGGTGAGAACGCAGCGCCCCGGCACCGCTGCCGGCGCCTGCACCGGCTTCACCCCGGCGGCGGCGTAGTCCTGCGGGTCGGCGAGGCGGAACAGCCACTTCTGCGTCGTGACCTCCTCCATCACCGAGGGGATCGCCCTCGCCCGGGTGCTCGTCACCGCGAAGTGCAGGCCGAGCTCCGGTCCGTCGGCGTAGGCGCGGGTGAACGCCTCCATCAGAGCCAGGCCCTCCCAGTCCTGGAACTCGTCCTTCAGAGTCGCGAGACCGTCGATGAGCACCAGCGCACGACGGTGGCCCCCGGGCGATGCTCGGCGCCGCCGCACCTCGTCGCGGAGGTGACGGAGGAACCGAGTCTGCTTCTCGTGGGATCCGCCACCTGCGCCGACGTAGGAGACGGTGTGCGGGAGTCGCGCGAGCGGGGCGGAGTGGCGGGAACCGGCATCGAGGACGTAGAGGTCGAGCTCGTCCGGGGGGAAGTGGCGGGCGGCCGTCAGTGCGATCGACGCGAGCGCCGTGCTGGTGCCGCTGCCGGGGATGCCGATGAGGAGCAGGTTCCCCTCGCCCAGATCCCAGCCGGTCGGCGTCCGGCGCTGCCGGTCGGGGTCGTCCGAGAGTGCGACGTGCAGGACGTCGCCGACGACGCGACCGAGGTCGGACTCCTCCGCACCGAACCCGCTGAGGGCCATGGTGTCCTCGAGCGGCTCCGGCCAGATCGGGCGGGGAGGGCCGAAGCCCGAAGCGGCGTCCGCCTCGACCACCGCGTCGATCAGGAGGTCGAGATCGGTCGGGGCCGTCTCGTCGGCGGCGACCGGGGAGGGGCCCTCGACGGGGACGCCCGTGGGTCCGACCGGGCGGACCTCGATCGCCTCGACGGCCGGCGCCTCCGCGCGACCGGTGACCAGCGCCGTCTGGACGGGCGAGATGTCGTTCTGGCCCCGCTTCACGTACGCTCGGCCGGTCTGGGAGCGGGAGATCCCGGCCGCGCTCGCGACTCCGATCACGTCGGCGGAGTCGTCCCGGCTCTGCACCCGGAGGGCGACGCGGAGGTTGGTGTTGGCGAGGATGTCGTCGTTCACCACTCCGGCAGGACGCTGGGTGGCGAGGATCATGTGCACGCCGAGCGTCCGGCCGACCGCGGCGACGCTCACGAGGGACGTCAGGACGTCGGGATGCTCCTTCGCGAGAACGGCGAACTCGTCGACGACGAGCAGGAGCCGCGGCATCGGCTCCGGCGGCGAGGTGGCCCAGTACGCGTCGAGGTCGTCGACACCCTCGCCGGCGGCGGCGAAGAGCCGCTGACGACGCCGCATCTCGGCCTGGAGCGAGCGCAGCGCGCGGTCGGCGAGCTGGGCGTCGAGGTTGCTGATGGTGCCGATCGTGTGCGGGAGCCGCTCGCAGGACGCGAACGCTGCACCTCCCTTGAAGTCGATGAGCACGAAGGTGAGGCGCGTCGGATCGTTCCAGGCCGCGAGGCCGGCCACGAAGGAGCGCAGGAACTCGCTCTTGCCCGAGCCCGTGGTGCCGCCGACCAGGCCGTGCGGGCCGTCGGCGACGAGATCGAGCACGAGCGGACCGTGCTCGGACGAGCCGACGGGCGCGCGCACGCCCCGGGCGCTCGACCACCACCCCCGGACGTCCGCGGCGGTCGGACGATCGGCGCCCAGGAGCGGCGGCAGCCGCACGAGCGCGGAGAGGGCCGCCCCCGCGGTGACGAGCTCCGGGTCCTCGAAGCGCGCCAGGTCGCGCGCACAGCGCTCGGCCGTGGAGGAGGCGAGACCGGCGAGAACCACGTCCTCGACGGTGATCCGCTCGTCGGGCCGGGAGAGGACCGCCGAGGCGTCCGCTCCGACCCGGACGACGACCGTGCAGGAGGCGGGGAGCTGCTCCTCCGACGCCGCGAGGACGAGGCCGGAGATCCGGGTCGCCGCCTCGCGCTCGCCGCGGCCGAGTCCGAGGAGTTCGCGCGCCGGAGCGGCGCGTCCCTCGGTCAGCACGTCGGAGTCGAGCACCAGGAGCACGCGCGGCGAGTCCTCCTCGCGGAGGGCGCGGAGGAGCTCGGAGCTGCGGTCGCGCCGGTCGGAGAGTCGACGTCCGCCCCCGGGCAGACGCGTGTGGGGGAGCCAGGAGGCCCAGCTCCAGTCGGAGTCGCGTCGCCGGTCGCAGAACACCCCGATCGCCAGGTCGGCCGGACCGCAGTGGACCGCCGCCTGGCAGAGCAGGCTCCTCGCCAGAGCGAGGCCGCCCTCGCGGTCGCCGACGATCCCGACGACGCCCGAGTCCGCGAGATCGATGGACACGGGCGCGCTCGGGACGACGCTCACCGCCAGGATCGCGCGCACCTCCTCCTCGAGCCGCGGCACTCCGCGCTGATCGAGCGGGGGAGACCACGGGACGTCGCCGACGCCGATGTGCAGGCGGAGCACATCGGCGGAGGTCGCGCGCCGCTGCCACAGCGACGTGGCGGGCAGCGCCGCCCGGCGGATCGTCGTCGCCGGGTCGGGCGCGTCCTCCTCGAGGCGGGCCCGTTCGACACGCGCGGAACGGGCGATGTCGTCGCGGAGCGTCTGCAGCGCCTCGCCGTAGCGCTGCTCCTCGGACCGGGTCGCTCGGGCGTGCCGGTGCCGCTGCTCGAACCACAGGCCCACTCCGGCCACGGGGCTGAGCGCGGCGAAGAGGGCGTAGCGCGCATCGCCCATGATGAGGACCATCGCGAAGGCGAGGACGAGCGGCGCGGCGACGGTGATCACGCTGAAGGTCGTGGCGGAGGCGATCTCGAGGCGGGCCGGCGGGACGACCGCCTCGCCGGCCGCCGGACGTCCCGGTCGCGGCGGCCGGTTGAAGGGCACGGTCGCCGTCGCGGTGACGTTGTCCGTGCTCCCCGGCTCGGGCGCGAGGAGCTCGGGAGGCGCGGGGCGCAGTCGGAGAGCCGCCCCACCGGCGATCACGACCGCGGCGTCGGAGACGAGGACCCCGTCCCCCGTCGCGGAGACGCCGTCGACCAGAGTGCCGTTGGTGCTGTCGGCGTCGCGCACCCGCAGGCCGTCGCCCTCGCGGGTCACCGAGAAGTGCTCCCAGGAGGCGCTCGCCGTGTCGAGGACGACGTCGGCGTGCGGGGAGCGGCCCACGATCAGCGCACGGCCCCGCGGGATCTCGACCACGGCTCCCGCGCCGAGACCGCCCGACAGCACGGCCGTCCACCCGCGGGCCGCGGCAGGTCGGGGCAGGGGGGAGCGGGCGATCCGCGTTCCCTCGAGCAGCAGCAGATCGGCCAGCCGGGTCTCCACAGGATGCAGGGCGGTGTCGACGGCGAGGGCCGTCCCGGGCGGGAGGCGGTGCCCGGTGGCGGTGGCGATCAGCTCGCCGAGTGTCGCGGAGTCGCGGTGGCGGCCGAGGTCGATGTCGGAGCGGGTGCCGTCGAGATCGAGGAGGAGTCGCACCGGGGGCTCACGGTCGGGGCTGTCCGGCGAACCAGAGCAGCGGCGGGTCGGCGGGCCGCAGGCCGAGGCGCTGCGGCGAGGTGTGGAGGGGGAGTGCCGGGGCGTCCAGAGCGTGCGCGGCGCCGAAGTCGAGCGGCGGACCGGCGAGCCCGTCCGCCGCTCCGATCGTGCATCCCCGGAGTGCGGCGGCGACCGCCGAGGGTGCCCTGCTGCCTGCGACGGCCGCGGCTCGCACGAGCGCCACGACGGCGTCGTGGCTGGGGGCGTCCGCGACCGCGGCGAGATCGCGGAACGCGCGGTCGCCGAGGAGGGTCGCCCGCGCGGCATCGTCGGCGGTCATCCGTACGGCCCCCAGGAACGCGGAGGCCGCACGTCCGCGCTCGTCGCCGCGGAGGGCGACCGCGTCGCCGGAATCCGTGCCGATCGTCGTCAGATCTCCCGAGAGGGTGCCTCCGGCCGCGGCCAGGGCGGGAGCGAAGGCGGGGCTCAGCGCGTCGGGCGTGAGCAGGATCGGGACGGACGCCCCCGCCGCCTGCAGAGCGGCGACCGCCGTCGCCTGCGCCGCGGCGGGGCCGGACACGACGACGCGCTCGACCGCCGGCTCGCCCTCGAGGTGCGGGCGGGCGGCGGTGATGATCACGTCCGCGGCGGCGCCCGGATCGGCGGTCACCGTCGCGGCGGGCGAGAGACCGGTCGGGGTGCCTCCACCGGTGTCGACGAGGAGTACCCGGGCGCCTCCGCCGGCCTCCTCCACGAGTGCCGCGTCGGCCGAGGCGGTGTCGGGTCCGAGGGACCAGACGCCGTCGCCGGGCAGGGCGGGGCCGCCTCCGTACGGGAGGACGGCCGCTGTCCCCGCTGCCCGAGCGGCGTCCACGGCCGCAGCGGTGTGGGTGCCGTGGGTCGCGAGGACGAGGCCGGACACGCCCTGCCCCGTCAGCTCCTCGACGGCGGCGCGGGCACCCTCGGGCGTCCCGTGGTCGTCGACGGCGACGAGACCGATCTCGCAGCCGCCCATCGCTGACCGGTGCGCTGCGACGACGGCACCGTTCGCCGAGTCCTTCCATTCCGCGCCCTCGCCCGGAGCCGAGCTGAGCGACACCACCACCCCGAGCGTCAGCTGCTCGGGCACCCGGGCGCACGAGAAGCCGACCGGGAGAGCGGCGACCTCCGTCATCGGGGCGGACTGCGGGGGCAGGAGGGAGACGAGGGCACCGCTGACGCCGAGGAGGGCGACGGCGCCGCCGATCAGCATCGGGCTCCGTCGGGCGGTGCGGGGGTGCTGCGCCGCGCGCCTGCCCAGGCGGGTCATCGCTCGTCCCCGATCCGGAAGGAGTAGACCGTCCGGGTCCGCGTGCCCTCGGGCAGGTCGAGGTGGAACGCGGGAAGCTCATCCCCGGCGCGGAGGGAGGCCCGCTCCTGGGCCTGCGCCAGCAGGATGCCCGAGACGTCCTCGGACCGCACCGCGGCGTAGCCCCGTGCGCTCTGCGAGGCGAGGGCGAGCTGCACGTCGGCGGTGCCGACCTTCGCGGCACTCGTGGTCATCGATCCGAGCAGGCCGGAGCCGCCGACCGTCCGGTCGCCGAGGTCCAGGAGCACCTTGTGCAGATCGGCTGCGAGGAGCGCGGCGGCCGCGTCGGTGTCGCGGGTCGAGGCGTCGATCGTCGTCGCGATGCCGGCCAGGGAGGCGCGCGTCCGCCCAGAGACGGCCCCGCCGATCCGGGCCTCCGCGGTGCGGAGAGCCCGGTGCCCGGCGTCCACCGTCGCTGCACCGTCGGAGCGGATGCCGGAGGAGGCCGTGCGCAGGCTCGAGACCGACCGGTCGAACATCGCGACGACCGCGTCGGCGTCGGCGCCGGAGCGCGTCGAGATCCGCCGCACCTGCTCGTCGAGGAGTGCGGTGACCGCGGATGCGGCTGCCGTGTCCGGCTCGGCGAACGCATTCTGGATCGCCGGTGCAAGAGCGTCCTGCTGGGCACCGAGAGCGTCGATGCGGGTGCCGAGTGCGTCGCGCTGAGCGGTCAGCGCGTCGACGCCGGTGCGGAGGGAGGCGAGCAGGCCGGTGAGGCGCGTGTCGTCCGAGCCGGCCGTCGCGCCGGCCTCGGCCACGCCTCCGCGGACCGTGGCGAGCGCGGCGCGCAGGGCGGCGAGGTCGGCGCTAGCGCCGGTGCTGCCGACGGTGGAGGCGACGGCGGTCCACGCGTGGACCTGGTCGCTCAGCCGGTCGGCCAGGGGGGCCGGATAGCCGTCGGGAGCGTCGAGGCGGCCCGTGCCGGAGCAGGGCGTCGCGGTCAGGTAGGCGCGGAGCTCCTCGACGGAGCCCCGGGTCACCTCCACGGGTGCGCGCGTCGGGCGCCCGGTCGGCGTGGGTGCGGCAGCAGGGGACTGTGTCGCCGGCGACAGCTCGCAGAGCCGATCGGCCAGCTCCTGGTTCTGCGCCGACAGCGACCCCGTGCTGGTCGGCGTGCCGAGCTCGTCCAGGGCGGTCGTGGCGGCGGTGCCGACCGAGGCGACCGTCGTCTCCAGGCCCGCGGTGTCCGCGTCGAGCTCGTCCAGCGTCGCCGACAGGGCGGCGAGTGCCCGGGTGACGGATCCCTCCGGGTCGGCCAGGGTGTCTACCGAGGCCGACGCGGCGTCTACCCTGCTCGCGAGGGCGGCGAACCCGGCCTGCACGCCGTCCATCAGCTCCGGCTGCAGGGAGTCGACGAGGTCCTGCCCGCGATCGAGCATCCCGAGCAGCACGGTGTCGACGGCGGCTCCGGAGGCGGCGAGGGAGCAGGTGGTCGAGGGTGCCGTGCAGGTCTCGGCGGAGGGCTGTGCCGGCCCCGCGGCAGCACGGACAGCCGCGACGACCTCGTCCCGGCAGGACTCGGCCGCCGTCCCGTACGCGTCGAGATCGGCCGTGAGCCGCAGCAGCTCCGAGTGGATCGAGCCGGAGCGGCCGCCGTCGACGGCGACTCCGCATCCGCTGCCCGAGACCGTCGGCGGCGGCACCGCGGCCGATGTGTCGCCCAGCAGGGCGTCCACCGCGTCGATCGCCTCGGACAGCTGCGCCAGCAGGCCGGACTCGGTGCCCGAGACCGTCGACGACAGCTGCGCCCGGAGCGCGCCGAGCTGCCCGGAGAGGCTCTGCATCGAGGCCGCCGTCGAGGCGGCGCCGGCCCGCAGCTCCTCGGCCGTGCGGACACCGAGAGTCTCGGAGGTCGCGTCGAGCGAGGCCCGCACCTCGGCGACGGTGGTGCCGGCCTGCGTCAGCAGGTCGTCCACCGCGGTGACGACCTCGATCGTGCGGCGCTCGAGGGCGAGCGGCGAGGCGTCGGAGGAGTCGAACGCGGCGCCCAGCGCCCCCTCGGTGGTCGGGTCGGTGCTCAGGCCGGGCTGGACCGCCAGGTCGAAGGCGGGGACGGCGAAGTCGGCGACGTCGGCGACGAGGGTCAGCGTCGCCGTCGCGCCACCGCCCGGGGGAGCGAGGAACGCGGCCCACTGCACGACGGCGTCTCCGTGCTCGTCACGGCTGAGCACGCCGTTGGTGACGGCACCCGACTCGCTCTCGGTGACGACGCGACTCGGCGAGACGCCCGGCAGGACCGCGGAGGCTGCGATCGTCAGCGGAGCGCCGACGAGTGCACTGCGGCGGGCTGCACGACCGGCCGCGTCGAACGCGACCTCCTCGGGCCGGACCGTCAGGTTCTCCACCGCGAGCGAGATCTCGATCCGACCCGAGCGCCCGGCGAGGTCGGCCGGATCGGTGCCCGAGGCGTCGGCGGTGCGCCACGAGGGCCGGACACGGACCGGCAGGTCGGCGGCGACCTCGGGGGGATCGTAGACGGTGGTGGTCGCCGAGGCGTCGGACGGGTCGTCGCCGACGGCGAGGGCCGTCCCCTCGATCGCACGGACACCCCCGTCGGACGAGACGGCGACGGACACCGCCTGCAGCACCCTGGCGGCGGTGAGCGCCGGCTCCGGTGGCGTGCAGCCCGCCAGTACAGCGGCCACGACCGCGATCGTCGCTCCGGCCGTCGTCCTGCGAGCATTCGAGCGCACCCTGACCACCCCTCGTCCCGACGTGGCACCGGGCGGTGCCGCTCACGTCGACATGAGAGATGCTCGCAGATGAGCGGAACCCCGAGAGCCGGTGGCGCGCGATGACCCGCACCGCGCGCCCCGGGGTCAGACGAGCTTCAGCTTCTTGCGGAGCGCCTGCACGTGCCCGGTCGCCCGGACGCCGTACTGCGCGAACTCGAGCGCTCCCTCGGCTCCGACGACGAACGTCGAGCGCAGCACGCCGACGACGGTCTTGCCGTAGAGGCTCTTCTCGCCCCACACCGCGTACGCGCGGTGCACGGTCATGTCGGGGTCGCTCAGCAGCGGGTACGCGATGCCCTGGGCGTCGGCCCAGCGGCTCAGCGCCTCCGGGGCGTCCCGCGAGATCCCGAGGACCTCGTAGCCGGAGTCGCGGAGGGACGCCGCGTTGTCGCGGAAGTCGCAGGCCTCCGTGGTGCAGCCGGGGGTGTCGGCCTCGGGGTAGAAGAACAGGATGACGCGCCGTCCGCGGTAGTCCGCGAGCGAGACGGGCTCGCCGTCCTGGTTCGGCAGCGTGAACTCCGGAGCGGAGTCGCCGGCGGCGAGGCGCGCCTCGGCGGGGAGGGGGGAGAGGTCGGTCATCGTCTGCTTCCGTCGGTCGTGGCGAAGGTGGTCAGGAGGCGCTGGAGCGAGTCGAGGCGCTCCGGTCCGCTGGCGCCCAGCAGTCCGCCCTCGACAGCCTCGATGATGGCGCAGTCGGGGGAGTCGGGCAGGTGCGTGCAGCCGCGCGGGCAGTCCCGGGCGATCACGGCGAGGGTCGTGAACGCGCCGAGGATGTTGTCGGTGTTCACGTGGCCGAGTCCGAACGAGCGGACGCCGGGGGTGTCGATGACCCAGCCGTGCCGGTCGCCGCGCTCCACGCGGAGCGAGACGGTGGAGGACGAGGTGTGCCGACCGCGGCCCGTCACGGTGTTCACGCGCCCGATGGCCCGGTGCGCGTCCGGGACGAGCTTGTTCACGAGGGTGGACTTGCCGACTCCGGAGTGCCCGACGACCACGGTCTCGTGGCCGAGGAGGGCGTCGGCGATCTCGTCGACCGGCGGCTCGTCCTGGCTCGAGAGGAACACGCGGAGGTCGAGCCCCTCGAAGTTGCGGAGGAACGGTGCCGGGTCCGCGAGGTCGGTCTTGGTGATGCAGAGCATCGGAGTGATCCCGGCGTCGAAGGCGGCGACCAGGTAGCGGTCGACCAGCCGGGTCCGGGGCTCGGGGTCGGCGGCGGCCACCACGCAGAGCATCTGGTCGGCGTTGGCGACGATCACGCGCTCGATCGCGTCGGTGTCGTCGGCGCTGCGGCGGAGGAGGGTCGACCGCTCGCGGATGCGGACGATGCGGGCGAGCGTCCCCTCGTCGCCGCTGGAGTCCCCGACCACGTCGACGCGGTCGCCGGCCACGATCGCCTGGCGCCGCAGCTCGCGGGCCCGGGCCGCCGTGAACTCGTGCTCCTCGGGCGTCCCGTCGCCGATCATCACCGTGTAGCGACCCCGGTCGACGCCGAGCACCATCGCGATCTCTGCGTTCTCGTAGGCGGGCCTGTTCTTGGTCCGGGGCTTCGTGCCCTTCGGGTTCGGGCGCACCCGCGCGTCCGACTCGTCGTACCCGTCGAAGTCGTCGAGAGCACCGTCGGCGTCGAGGCCGCTGTCCGTCCACCACGACACGGGTCAGACCGATCCGGCGAGGGTCGTCCACAGCTCCGGGAACTGCGGGAGGGTCTTCGCTGTCGTCGCGACGTCCTCGATCACCACGCCGGGGACCACGAGGCCGATCAGAGCGCCGGCGTGGGCCATGCGGTGGTCGGAGTAGGTGCGCCAGCGGCCGCCGTGGAGCTCGGCGGGCTCGATGCGCAGACCGTCCTCGAGCTCCGTGACCCGGCCGCCGAGGCCGGTGATCTCGGCGGCGAGGGCGGCGAGGCGGTCCGTCTCGTGGTGGCGGATGTGGCCGATTCCGGTCAGGGTGCTGGGAGTGGAGGCCAGCGCGGCGAGGGCGGCGAGGGCGGGGGCGAGCTCGCCTCCCTCCGACAGGTCGAGGTCCACGCCCAGGATCTCGTCGCCGCCCGTGACCACGAGGTCCTCGCCGTCGCGCTCGACGCGGGCGCCGAACAGCGGCAGGATCCGCTCGAGGTGCGCCCCGACCTGCGTGGTGACGGCCGGCCAGTGGCGAAGCCGGACGCGGCCGCCCGTGACGAGGGCCGCAGCGAGGAACGGCGCGGCGTTCGAGAGGTCGGGCTCGATCAGCACGTCGGCGCCGGCGATGGGCTGCGGCGCGACGGTCCACTCGCCGTCGGCGGGCGTGCCGACCTCGACGCCCCGTGCCGCCAGTGCGGCGACGGTCATGTCGATGTGGGGCCGGGAGGGGACGGCGCTGCCCTCATGGCGCAGGTGCAGTCCCTCCTCGAAGCGGGCGCCGGCCAGCAGGAGCGCCGAGACGAACTGGCTCGACCGCGAGGCGTCGACGACGACGTCGCCGCCCCGGACGGCCCCGGAGCCGTGGACGGTGAAGGGGAGCGCGCCGCGGCCGTCGTCGGCGACGTCGACGCCGAGCGCGCGGAGGGAGGCGATCGTCGCCCCCATCGGCCGCTTCGCCGCGTACGCGTCGCCGTCGAAGGTGGTGGGGCCGAGCGCGAGGCCGGCCAGCGGCGGGACGAAGCGCATCACGGTGCCCGCGAGCCCGCAGTCGATCGTCGTCGAGCCGAGCAGCTCCTCCGCGGGCTCCACGACCAGGTCGGCGCCGAAGCCGCCGGTCGAGCCGGACTCCCGGATCGTGGTGCCGAGCGAGCGCAGCGCCTCGATCATCAGGGCGCTGTCGCGGGAGTGCAGCGGCGCCCGCAGCGTGGAGGGTCCGTCCGCCAGAGCGGCGAGCACCAGCTCCCGGTTGGTCAGCGACTTGGAGCCGGGCAGGCCGACCTCGGCGTCGAGAGCGCCGGCCGCGAGGGGTGCGGGCCAGGCGTCGTCGCCGGGGAGCGCACGGGCGTCGCCGTACGGATCGAACTCGGGAGCGGAATAACGCGAGAAGACCATCGGTTGTCAGGATAGTCGGCGCGCAGGGCGTCGTCAGGAGCGTGACGGAGGCGGAGCATGACGGCAGCACCCCCGGTCCTCCGGAGCAGCAGGCCCGTCGCCCGGAGGCGCCCTCGCGCCGCAACCCCGGTCGTCCGCCGCGCCGCCGCTCTAGAATCGCTCGTGATGACTCTCGACGACGAACCCCGCACCACCCCCGCCGACGAGGCTCCCGAGCCCGCCGACGCGGAGCAGACGATCGTGGAGACCGTCGAGGAGTCGCTGGACGACGCCCCGGTCGAGGCTCCCGTCGATCTCCGCTCCCTCTTCGAGCAGCAGGCGCTGCCCTTCATCGACCAGCTCTACGCGGCCGGTCTGCGGATGACGAAGAACCCCTCCGACGCGCAGGACCTCGTGCAGGAGACGTTCGCCAAGGCCTTCGGCGCGTTCCGCCAGTTCGAGCAGGGCACCAACCTGAAGGCCTGGCTCTACCGCATCCTCACGAACACGTTCATCAACTCGTACCGCAAGAAGCAGCGCGAGCCCTACCAGAGCGCGATCGACGAGCTCGAGGACTGGCAGCTGGGCGGCGCCGAGTCGACCACGGCCACCTCCAGCCGCTCGGCCGAGGCGGAGGCGATCGACCACCTCCCCGACACCGCGGTGAAGGAGGCGCTCCAGGCGATCCCGGAGGACTTCCGGCTCGCCGTCTACTTCGCCGATGTCGAAGGCTTCTCCTACCAGGAGATCGCGGACATCATGAAGACCCCCGTCGGGACCGTCATGAGTCGGCTGCACCGCGGCCGGCGCATGCTGCGCGAACGACTCACCGACTACGCACGCGAGCGCGGATTCCGCGCCGCATTCACTTCCGGGAGCACGAAATGACCGACAGCGGCTGCACGAAGGCGAAGGCCGAGCTCGAGGAGTACCTCCACAACGAGCTGTGCAAGGAGGACGCCGCCGACATCCGCGAGCACATGGCGGGATGCGTCGACTGCGCCGATGAGGCGAAGGTCGGCGTGGTGCTGACGGTCGCCGTGCAGCGGGCGTGCAAGGAGACGGCGCCGGAGGACCTCCGCGCCCAGGTGCTCGGCATGCTCCGCGACGAGCACGCCGCGCACTCGCAGGCGCCCGCCCGCCTCTAGGCGCCGCACGACCCGGGGAGCCCCGGCCGTTCGAGACCTCCCGCGCACCGCGGGCCCTCGAAGGGCCGGGGCTCCGTCGTGTCCGGCGGCCTCCGGTCGCCGCGGCACCCGCACGTCGCGAGCGCTCCTGCCGGTCTCTGCGGGCCTGCGGTCAGGCACGGTCCGCCCGGAACGCGACGGGCCCGCCGGAACACGAGGTTCCGACGGGCCCGACCGCGTCGTGCGGACCGCGGGTCAGCGGGTGAGCGCCCGCGACAGCAGGTCGGCCTGCTCGGAGGCGTGCCGCTTGGCCGAGCCGGCCGCGGGGGAGGCCGCGGACGGGCGCGAGACCACGCGCATGGACCGGCCCAGCTTCGGAGCGACCTCGAGGGCCATGAACGGCCAGGCGCCCTGGTTCTCGGGCTCGTCCTGCACCCAGACGAGCTCCGCGTCCGGGTAGCGCTCGGCGATGCCGCGCAGCTCCTCGATCGGCGCCGGGTAGTACTGCTCGACCCGGACCAGCGCGATGCCGTCGTCGGGCTTCTTCTCGAGCTCCGCCTTGAGGTCGTAGTGGACCTTGCCGGCGTGGAGCAGGACGCGCTTCACGGCGGAGGCGTCCTGGATCCGCGCGTCGTCGATCACCGGCTGGAAGCGGCCCGAGGTGAAGTCCTCGACCGGGCTCGAGGCTCCGCGCAGGCGCAGCATCGCCTTCGGGGTGAAGACGATCAGCGGGCGGCGGGGCCGGGAGTAGGCCTGGCGGCGCAGCAGGTGGAAGTAGGACGCCGGCGTCGACGGGCGCGCGACGGTCATGTTCCGCTCCGCGCACATCTGCAGGTAGCGCTCGATCCGGGCCGACGAGTGGTCGGGGCCCTGGCCCTCGTAGCCGTGCGGGAGCAGGAGCACGAGCGACGAGCGCTGGCCCCACTTCTGCTCGGCCGAGGAGATGAACTCGTCGATCACGATCTGGGCGCCGTTCGCGAAGTCGCCGAACTGCGCCTCCCACAGCACGAGCGAGTCGGGCCGCTCCACCGAGTAGCCGTACTCGAACGCCATCGCCGCGTACTCCGAGAGCAGCGAGTCGTAGATCCAGAGCCGGGCCTGCTGCTCGGACAGGTTCATCAGCGGCAGCCACTCCTGGCCGTTCTCGCGGTCGTGGAGGACAGCGTGGCGCTGGACGAAGGTCCCGCGGCGCGTGTCCTGGCCGACGAGGCGCACCGGGGTGTCCTCGAGCAGCAGCGAGCCGAGCGCGAGCAGCTCGCCGAAGGCCCAGTCGATGGAGCCGGAGCGGCTCATCTCCTGGCGCTTCGCCAGCAGCTGCTGGAGCTTGGGGTGCACGGTGAAGCCCTCGGGCGGCGTCGTGAACGCGTCGCCGATGCGGGTGACGACCTCGGTCTTCACGCCGGTCACCTCGGGCTCGCCCGGGTAGTCCTCGCCCTGCTGCGCGTCGGGCAGCTCGAGGTCGGCCACGGAGTCGCCGTCGGCGGTGATCACGGGGATCGCGCCGGTCTGCGCGGCGTGGGTCTCGGCGAACGCGCGCTCCAGGCGGTCCTGGAAGTCCTGGTGGGCGCGGTCGTACTCCTCCTCGGTGATGTCGCCGCGGCCGACGAGCGCCTCGGTGTACAGCTTGCGGACCGAGCGCTTGGCCTCGATCAGGCTGTACATCAGCGGCTGGGTCATCGAGGGGTCGTCGCCCTCGTTGTGCCCGCGCCGGCGGTAGCAGATCAGGTCGATGACCACGTCGCGGTGGAACCGCTGGCGGTACTCGAACGCGAGCTGCCCGACATGGACGACCGCCTCGGGGTCGTCGCCGTTCACGTGGAAGATCGGCGCCTGGATCGTCTTCGCGCCGTCGGTCGAGTAGATCGAGGTGCGGGCCTCGTGAGGGGGAGTCGTGAACCCGACCTGGTTGTTGATGTTGATGTGGATCGTGCCGCCGGTGCGGTACGCGCGCAGCTGCGACATCTGCAGGGTCTCGACCACCACGCCCTGGCCCGCCATCGCGGCGTCGCCGTGGACGAGGACCGGCAGCGTGGTGAAGGTGCCGATGGGCTTGCGGTCCTGCTTGGCGCGGACGATGCCCTCGAGCACGCCGTTCACGGCCTCGAGGTGCGAGGGGTTCGCCGCCAGGTAGACCGGGATCTCCTCGCCCGCCGCGCCGCGGAAGGTGCCCTCGGTGCCGAGGTGGTACTTCACGTCTCCGGAGCCCTGGACCGTGCGCGGGTCCTGGGTGCCCTCGAACTCGCGGAAGATCTGGCCGTAGGTCTTGCCGGCGATGTTGGTCAGCACGTTCAGGCGGCCGCGGTGGGCCATGCCGATCGCGACCTCGTCGAGGTGCTCGTCGGCCGCGCCCTGCAGGACGGCGTCGAGCAGCGCGATGAGCGACTCCCCGCCCTCGAGCGAGAAGCGCTTCTGGCCCACGTACTTGGTCTGCAGGAAGGTCTCGAAGGCCTCGGCCTCGTTGAGCTTGCCCAGGATGCGCAGCTGCTCGTCGTGGCCCGGCTTCTCGTAGCCGCGCTCGAGCTTCTGCTGCATCCAGGCGCGCTGCTCCGGGTCCTGGATGTGCATGTACTCGACGCCGACGGTGCGGCAGTACGAGTCGCGGAGGATCCCGAGGATGTCGCGCAGCTTGAGCTGGCGCTTGCCGCCGAAGCCGTCCGTGACGAACTCGCGGTCGAGGTCCCAGAAGGTGAGGCCGTGGCTCTCGATGGCGAGGTCGGGGTGCGAGCGCTGCACGTACTCCAGCGGGTCGACGTCGGCCATCAGGTGCCCGCGGACGCGGAACGAGTTGATGAGCTCCTGCACGCGGGCGGTCTTGGAGACGCGCTCGGCGAGGTCGACGGCGATGTCCGTGGACCAGTGGATCGGGTCGTAGGGGATGCGCAGCGCGGCGAAGATGTCCTCGTAGAAGCCGCGGCCGCCGAGCAGGAGCTCGTGCACGATCTTGAGGAACTCGCCCGAGCCGGCGCCCTGGATGACGCGGTGGTCGTAGGTCGAGGTCAGGGTGATGGTCTTGCCGATGCCCAGCTCGACCAGCGTCTTCTCGGACGCGCCCTGGAACTCCGCCGGGTACTCGAGGGCGCCGGCGCCGATGATGCAGCCCTGGCCCTTCATCAGGCGGGGGACGGAGTGGACCGTGCCGATGCCGCCGGGGTTCGTCAGCGAGAGCGTGGTGCCCGCGAAGTCGCCGGCGACGAGCTTGTTGCCGCGCGCGCGCTTGACCAGGTCCTCGTAGGCCGAGAGGTAGGCCGTGAAGCTCAGCGTGTCGGCGCGCTTGATGCTCGGCACGAGCAGGGCGCGCGTGCCGTCGGGCTTGGGCATGTCGATCGCGATGCCGAGGTTGACGTGCGCCGGAGCGACGACCGCGGGCTTGCCGTCGACCTCGTCGTAGAACACGTTCTGGCTCGGGAAGTCCTTGAGCGCGCGGATGAGCGCCCAGCCGATCAGGTGCGTGAACGAGACCTTGCCACCGCGGGTGCGGCGCAGGTGGTTGTTGATGACGATGCGGTTGTCGATCATCAGCTTCGCCGGGATCGTGCGGACGCTCGTCGCGGTGGGGATGCTGAGGCTGGCATCCATGTTGGTCGCGAGGCTCTTCGCCATGCCGCGGAGCGGGGTGACGACGTCCTCGTCCGGCGTCGAGTCCTCGGCGGAGGGCTTGCTCACCGGAGCGTCGGCCGGGATCGGCTGCGCCTTCGGCTGCTTCGACGTGGTGCGGGAGGCGGGGGTCGACTCGGAGGAGGAGGCCGCGGCGGGATGGGTCACGGCGCCTCCGCCGCTCGACGAGACGCGCTCGGCGGCAGCGGCGGGCTTCGAGGCGGCGGGCGCGGGGGCCGCGGCGGGAGCCGGAGCCGGAGCGTCCTTGCCGGAGTTCGCGAGCTGGGCGCCGTAGCGCTCCAGGATGGGCCACCAGGACTCGTCCACCGAGGCGCGGTCGGCGCTGTACTGCTCGTACAGCTCCTCCACGAGCCACTCGTTGGCTCCGAAGTCCTCCGCGCCCTGCTCTGTTCCTGCTCCGGTCAACTGGCTCGACACAGCCGATCGCCCACTCTCTCCGTTGATTCGTCCTCGATCATCCGGACGGGCCCGTCGCATCCCTCGGCGCCTGCCACCGCGGCGGAGGAGGTCGTCCTCGCACCAGCGGGAACCGGTGCCGTCGCCTGGTCCCGTCCCGGTCGCCAAGCCTAGCCCCGTTCCCTGCACGGCCGACCCGGGGCCGCGCCGGAGTAGCGTTTCCCCCATGCGTTTCTCCGGCGGAACACCCTCAGGCGACCTCACCTACTCGGACGTCTTCCTCGTCCCCGGCCGCTCGTCGGTGACGAGCCGCCTCGACGTCTCGCTCGCCCCGGGCGACGGCACCGGGGCGACGATCCCCGTCGTCTCCTCCAACATGAACTCGGTCACCGGTCAGCGCCTCGCAGCGACGCTCGCGCGCCGGGGCGGGCTCGGCGTCCTCCCGCAGGACATGCCCCTGCAGGCGCTGGACGCCGCGATCCGCTGGGTGAAGCGCCAGCCGGTCGCCTTCTCCGGCGCCCTCACCGCTTCGCCGGCGACGACCGTGGAGGAGGCGCTGCGCATCCTGCCGGCCGTCGCCGGCCACGGCTTCGTGGTGCAGGAGGAGGGCGGCGCGATCCTCGGCTGCGTCCCGGCCGCGCGCCTGGCGACCGCGCTGCCGGACGCGCGCCTCGGCGACCTGGTGCACTCCGCCACGCCCTCGATCGACGCCGACGACGTGCCCACCGCGCGGGCCGCCTTCGACCTCATGGTGGCCGCCGACCTCGACTTCGCCCCGGTGCTGCACCACGGCGCCCTGGTCGGCACGCTGTCGCGCACCGGCGCCCTCCGCTCCACCGTCTACGACCCGGCGCTCGACGCGGACGGGCGTCTGCGCGTCGCGGCGGCGATCGGCATCAACGGCGACGTCGAGGCGAAGGCGCGCGCGCTCGTCTCCGCGGGCGTCGACGTCCTCGTCCTCGACACCGCGCACGGCCACCAGGAGGGGATGCTCCGGGCGCTCCGGACGGTCTCCGCGCTCGATCTCGGAGTGCCGATCGCGGCGGGCAACGTCGTCACGGCCGACGCGGTGCACGACCTCGTCGACGCGGGAGCGGACATCCTCAAGGTCGGCGTCGGCCCCGGCGCGATGTGCACCACCCGGATGATGACCGCGGTCGGCCGCCCGCAGTTCTCGGCCGTCCTCGAGACGGCCGAGCGCGCGCACGAGCTGGGCGCCCACGTCTGGGCGGACGGCGGTGTGCGCTACCCGCGCGACGTCGCCCTCGCGCTGGCCGCGGGCGCCGCCTCCGTGATGATCGGCTCCTGGTTCGCCGGCACGATCGAGGCTCCGGGGGAGCTGCGCAGCGACGCGGCCGGCCGGGTCTACAAGGAGAGCTGGGGCATGGCCTCGGCCAAGGCGGTGCAGGAGCGCTTCGACCGCCTCGACGCGTACGAGCTCGCCCGCAAGCGCCTCTTCGCCGAAGGCATCTCCTCCTCCACCATCTACCTCGATCCGCTGCGGCCCTCGGTCGAGGACCTGCTCGACATGATCACCTCGGGGGTCCGCTCGTCCTTCACCTACGCCGGCGCCCGGAGCGTGGCCGACTTCCACGAGCGGGCGCACGTGGGCCTGCAGTCGGCCGCGGGCTACGAGGAGGGCAAGGCGCTGCCGGTCAGCTGGTGAGCGGGCGCCGCGTGCTAGAACCGAGCCCATGACCATCGTCGACAACGCCGTGTACGTCGACGGCCGCCGCATCCGGAACCCCGACTCGCTCGAGGACACCTTCGAGCTGATGCGCGACGAGCACGGCATGGCCTGGATCGGCCTCTACCGCCCGACGCGCGAGGAGGTCGAGGCGGTCGCCGAGGAGTTCGGGCTGCACCCGCTCGCCGTCGAGGACGCGCTGAGCGGGCACCAGCGGGCCAAGCTCGAGCGCTACGACGACGGGCTCTTCGTCGTGCTGCGGCCGGCGCGCTACGCGGACGCCGCCGAGACGGTCGTCTTCGGCGAGCTGCACGTCTTCGTCGGCCCCGACTTCGTGGTCACCATCCGGCACGCCGATTCCCCGGACCTCGCCCGCGTGCGCCGCCGCCTGGAGGAGGATCCGGCCCTTCTCGCCCGCGGGCCCGAAGCGGTGCTCTACGCGATCCTCGACCAGGTCGTCGACGAATACGCGCCGGTGGTGTTCGGCGTCCAGGGCGACGTGGACGAGATCGAGGACCAGCTCTTCGGCGACGACTCGGACGACGGGCTCTCGGAGCGCATCTACCGGCTCTCGCGCGAGGTCATCCACTTCCAGCGCTCGGTGCAGCCGCTGACCGCCCTGCTGCACGAGCTGCTGCAGGAATCGACGCCCGTGGAGGGGGAGCCCTCGCCCTCGCCGGAGCGGATCGAGCTGCGCCGGTCCCTCCGCGACGTGCTCGACCACACCATCCGCGTGACGGAGGCGGTCGACTCCCTGCGCGCGATCCTCGACAAGGCGCTCACGGTGCACTCGACGCTCGTCTCGCGCCGGCAGACCGAGACCGGGCTCGCCCAGAACGACGTGGTCCGCAAGATCTCCTCGTGGGCGGCGATCCTCTTCGCCCCGACGCTCGTGGCCGGCATCTACGGGATGAACTTCGACGACATGCCGGAGCTGCACTGGCGCCTCGGCTACCCCTGGGCGCTGGGCCTGATGGTGCTGTTCGGCTTCGCGCTCTACGCGGTGTTCAAGCGGAAGAAGTGGCTCTGAGCCGCGGCATCGGAGCACGCCCGGCGGCGCTCCGCGGCGGGTAGACTCGGCGCCACAATGGACGACCCTCCCTCTGCGCATCCGGCCTGTTCCGCTCACTGCAGTGCTCCTCGGACTCCCGCTCGCCGCTCACGGTCCGCCGCTCCGCCGGCCCGCCCCGTCCGGCCCTCCTCGCACCTCCCTCTCGTGACCGGGGGCGACCACCGTGGGAACTGAGTGGCTCCTCCTCGGCGTCGGCCTGCTGCTGACCCTGGGCACCGGCGTCTTCGTCGCCAGCGAGTTCGCGCTGGTGAACCTCGACCGGGCCGATCTCGAAGCCCGTCGCGACCGCGGCGAGACGCGCCTGGGCATGACCATCGCGGCCCTGCGCGTCACCTCCACGCACCTCTCGAGCGCGCAGCTGGGCATCACCCTCACGACGCTGCTCACCGGCTACACGATGGAGCCCGCCCTCTCGACGCTGCTCCAGGAGCCGTTCAGCGGATTCGGCATCCCGGAGGAGGCGCTCGCGCCGGTCATGACGGTGGTCGCCATCGTCATCGCGACCCTGCTGTCGATGATCCTCGGCGAGCTGGTCCCCAAGAACTTCGCCCTCGCTCTGCCGCGGGCGACCGCGAAGCTCGTCGTGCCGCTGCAGACCGCGTTCACGACGGTGTTCCGCCCGGCCGTCGCCCTGCTGAACGGCAGTGCGAACGCCCTGCTGCGCCTGGTCGGCATCGAGCCGAAGGAGGAGCTCTCGGGCGCCCGCAGCGCCGAGGAGCTCTCGAGCCTCGTGCGCCACTCCGCCAGCGCCGGACTGCTCGAGGAGGACACGGCCGACCTGCTCGGGCGCACCCTCCGCTTCTCCGCCCTCACCGCGGGCGACGTGATGACGCCGCGCCTGCGCCTGTCGACGGTCGAGCGCGCGAGCACCGCGCAGGACGTGCTCGACCTCGCCCGAACCACCGGGTTCTCGCGCTTCCCGATCACGGACGACGACATCGACGACATCGTCGGAGTCGTGCACGTCAAGCAGGCCGTCGCCGTGCCCCGCGGCAAGAGGTCCGACGTCCCGGTCACGGCGCTGCGCTCCGAGCCGCTCCGCGTCCCCGAGACCATGAAGCTCGACGTGCTGCTCACCGAGCTGCGCGGACGCGGCTTCCAGCTCGCGGTCGTCGTCGACGAGTACGGCGGCACGGCGGGCGTCGCCACGCTCGAGGACCTGGTCGAGGAGCTGGTCGGCGAGGTCGCCGACGAGCACGACCGCTCCCGGGCCGACGTGGTCAAGCTCCCCGGCTCCACCACCTTCCCCGGCATGCTCCGCCCCGACGAGGTCCTCGACCGCGCCGGCGTGCACATCCCCGAGGAGGGGCCCTACGAGACGGTCGCCGGATTCGTGATGAGCGAGCTCGGCCGCCTCCCCGCCGTCGGCGACCGGGTCGACGTCGAGGGCGGCTCGCTGCGCGTCGAGCGCCTGGACGGCCGCCGCATCGACCGCCTCCGCTTCACCCCCGACCCCGACGCGGATCCCGACGGGATCCCCGACCCGCTCGCCGACGTCGCCCGCGGACACCGCGGACGGAAGGAGTCCGACGATGAGTGACTGGGCCGGAATCGCCTGGCTCGTGGTGCTCCTCGCCGCGAACGCCTTCTTCGTCGGAGCGGAGTTCGCAGTCATCTCCGCGCGCCGCTCCCAGATCGAGCCCCTCGCGGAGAGCGGACGCCGCAGCGCGATCACCGCGCTCGCCGCGATGGAGCACGCCACACTGATGCTCGCGACCACGCAGCTGGGCATCACCGTCTGCTCGCTGCTGATCCTCAACGTGAGCGAGCCGGCGATCCACCACCTGCTCGAGGTGCCGCTGCACGCCGTCGGCATCCCCGACGAGCTCTCCGGCACCGTCGCCTTCGTCATCACGCTGCTGATCGTGTCGTTCCTGCACGTGGTGCTCGGCGAGATGGTCCCCAAGAACATCTCGTTCTCGATGCCCGACCGCGCCGTGCTCCTCCTGGCGCCGCCGCTCGTCGCCATCGCCCGGGTCCTCCGCCCGATCATCGTCGCCCTCAACGCGGTCTCGAACGGAGTGCTCCGCCTCTTCAAGGTGGAGCCCAAGGACGAGGCGAACAGCACCTTCACGCTCGAGGAGGTGCAGACGATCGTCGACCAGTCCACCCGCGAGGGCACGCTCCGCGACTCGACCGGGACCCTCCTCGCCGCGTTCGAGTTCACCGAGAAGAAGGTCCACGACGTCGCCCTGCCCCTCGACGGGATCGTCAGCCTCCCCAGCGGAGCGACTCCCGCCGACGTCGAGCGCGCCGTCGCCAAGCACGGCTTCTCGCGCTACGTGATCCTCAGCGAGGACGGCACCCCCGAGGGCTACATCCACCTCAAGGACGTCCTCGACCTCGACGGCGACACGGAGGGCGCCAAGTTCCGCCTCCCCGTCCCCGCCAAGCGCATCCGCCAGCTCGCCTCGATCTTCGAGGCCACCGACCTCGAGGACGCCCTCGCGATCATGCGGCGCACCGGCGCCCACCTCGCCCGGGCGTTCGACGAGCAGGGCCGTGCCACCGGAGTGCTGTTCCTCGAGGACATCATCGAGGAGCTCGTCGGCGAAGTCGACGACGCCACCCGCCGCTAGGCGCGGGCCGCGGAGGGGCCGTCTGCGGCGTTGTCGTCGGGCGCGATACCGCCGGTATCGCTTCCTCCTCCGCCTTGCATCCGACCCCTCCGCGGCCCGCGCCCGCGGGTGCTGGAGGCGGCGTTGTCGTCGGGCGCGATACCGCCGGTATCGCTTCCTCCTCCGCCTTGCATCCGACCCCTCCGCGGCCCGCGCCCGCGGGTGCTGGAGGGGGCGTTGTCGTCGGGCGCGATACCGCCGGTATCGCTTCCTCCTCCGCCTTGCATCCGACCCCTCCGCGGCCCGCGCCCGCGGGTGCTGGTGGGGGCGTTCGCGGCGTTGTCGTCGGGCGCGGTACCGCCGGTACCGCTTCCTCCTCCGCCCAGCGACTGCCCCCTCCAGCACCCGCGCCCCCCCCTGGAGAAAGGGGAGAGGGGTGCTGCTGCGCCGGCACCAGTGCGGCAGCGGCGGCACCGGGCGGCTCCGTCGCAGGGCGACGTAGGGTGGCGGGATGGGTGAGCGGGTCGGGACGGCGGAGGCGGCGCGGAGCATCAGGGTGCCGCGGGAGGACGACGACAAGTACACGCGCGGGGTGCTGGGGATCGCGACCGGGTCGGAGCGGTACCCGGGAGCGGCGGTGCTCGGCGTCGAGGCGGCGGTGCGGACGGGAGTCGGCATGGTCCGCTACCTCGGACCGGAGCGGCCCGCGGGACTGGTGCTCGCCCGGCGGCCGGAGGTCGTGACCGCGGTGGGACGCGTGCAGGCCTGGCTCGTCGGCTCCGGCACCAGCGCCGAGGACCGCAGCGACGAGGAGCGGCGCACCCTGATCGAGCAGCTGCACTCGGGAGTCCCGGTGGTGCTCGACGCGGGCGCGCTCGACCTGATCGACGAGGCCGCAGGCCCGGTCGTCATCACGCCGCACTACCGCGAGCTCGCCGGAGTGCTCGGCCGAGCGGGTCTGGACGCGGACGCCGCGACGATCGCCGAGGCCCCGGGGGAGTGGGCGCGCCGGGCGGCGGACCGCCTCGGAGTCTGCGTGCTCCTCAAGGGCGGCACCACCCACGTCGTCGCGGGCGGCGTCGAGCTCGAGGTCTCCGGATCCACGCCCTGGCTGGCGACCGCGGGCAGCGGCGACGTCCTCGGCGGCGTGCTCGGCGCACTCCTCGCCGGTCGGGCCGCGGACACCGAGGCGGCCGGGGCGGCTCTGACGGCGGAGGACCTCGCCCCCGTGGCAGCCGCGGCCGCCGTCCTGCACGCGGAGGCCGGACGGAGCGCCTCCGCCGGCGGCCCGATCGCCGCGCTCGACATCGCGGAGCACCTGCCCGGAGTGGTCGCCGCGCTCCTGCGCTGACACGCCCGTCGGACGAGCGCTGAACCGAACCGGGACCGCCGCCGTTGTCCTGGAGGAAGCGACGCCCGCTGCCCGGCTCACCGGCTCCGCACCGCCGCCTCATCGGGTGCTCGAAGCGAGCACCTCTACCGTCGGATCCGCCGCGTCCGCCTTGACCAGGAGAACAGACATGACCGCGAAGACCACGACTCCCGCCCGCTACGCCCTGACCCTCCTCGCCGGCGCCGGCGCCCTCGCCGCGCTCGCCGCCTGCTCCAGCACCACCACGACCGGGAGCGACGCCGCCGACGCGGCGACCACCACCGCTCCGAGCACCGCCACCAGCTCCGCCCCCGAGGCCACCGGCGCCGCGTCCTCCGCCGCGAGCGGCAGCAGCTACGCCGACGGCACCTACGAGGCCGAGGGTGCTTACACCTCGCCCGGAGGGAACGAGAAGGTGGGCGTCTCGCTGACCCTCGCCGACGGCGTCGTCACCGACGTGACCGTGACCCCGGAGTCGGAGAACCCCACCGGCCAGCAGTACCAGTCGCGCTTCGCGGGCGGCATCGCGGGCGAGGTCGTCGGCAAGCAGCTCGACGAGCTGAAGGTCTCCAAGGTGTCGGGGTCCTCCCTGACCTCCGGCGGCTTCAACGACGCCGTCGAGACCATCAAGGCCGATGCCACGGCCTGACGCCCCGACGGTCCTCGGCCACGCGTGGCGATTCGACGCGATCGGCACCGGCTGGCAGATCGACACCGCCGAGCCGCTCGGGCCCTCCCACCGCTCGCGGGTCGAGGCGCGCATCGCGGCGTACGACCGCACCTGGTCGCGGTTCCGTGACGACTCCGCCGTCTCGCAGCTGCGGGCCGGAGGCGAGCACGTCTTCCCCGACGAGGCGGTCGACCTCTTCGCACTGTACGACGTGCTCGACGAGCTGACCGGCGGGGCGGTCACCCCCTTCGTCGGCGGCTCTCTCGAGCAGCTCGGCTACGACTCCGCGTACACCCTCGTCCCGCGCGGACCCGCCGTCCCCGCTCCCTCCTGGGCCGCCGCCCGTCGCGGGGCGGCGGGACTGCGAGTCGAGCCCGGGACCGTCGTCGACGTCGGCGCCGCGGGCAAGGGCCAGCTCGTCGACCTCGTCCTCGAGGAGCTCGACGGAGCCGGGCCCGCCGTCGTCGACGCGAGCGGCGACCTCCGGGGCATCGGAGCCGGACCCGTCCGGGTCGGCCTCGAGCACCCGTGGGACCCGAGCAGCGCACTGGGAGTGGCTGTGCCCGGCGACCGCGCGCTCTGCGGCTCGGCGAGCAACCGCCGCGCCTGGGGCAGCGGCCTCCACCACGTCCTCGACGGGCGGACCGGAGCTCCGGTCGAGACCGTCGTCGCCACCTGGGCGGTGGCCGACACGGCCCTCGTCGCCGACGGGCTCGCGACCGCGCTGTTCGTCTGCCCGCCCGAGACCCTCGCCGAGCGCTTCGACTTCGAGTTCGTCCGCGTCCGCAGCGACGGCACCCTCCACTACTCGCCTTCCTTCCCCGGAGAGGTCTTCCGATGATCGGCACCTTCGACCGCGCCCTCGGCCGCGTCACCACCTACCGGCTGGTCTGGATGACGCTCGCCGCGCTCCTGCTCGTCGCCGTCGGGTACGCCGCAGCCGGCCTGATCTTCTCGACGCCGCTCGAGATCCTCGGCACGACGCTCGTCGCCGTCGCCTCGACGGCCCTGGTCAGCGCGGTCCTCGCGCGGCTGTTCCGCAGCCGCGCGCACCTCGAGTCCTCGCTCGTCACCGGTCTGCTGATCGCCTGCCTCCTCTTCCCGACGGCCGATCCCCGCGGGCTCGCCGTGATCGCGCTCGTCGGCGCGATCGCCGCCGCGTCCAAGTACGTCCTCGCCTGGCGGGGCCGCCACCTCTTCAATCCGGCCGCGGTCGCCGTGCTGATCATCGGCTTCACCGGGCTCAACGCCGGAGCCTGGTGGATCGCCAGTGGCGCGATCTGGCCGTTCGTCGTCGTGGGCTCCCTCCTGATCGTCGCGCGGGTCCGCCGCTTCGCCGTCTTCGCCGTCTTCGTCGTCGTCGCCGGCGGGGTGTCCGTGCAGCAGGCGGTGCAGAACGGCCAGGACCTCGGCGCCGCGGCGGCCCTGGTCCTCACGGCCTACCCCTTCGTCTTCGCCGGCGCCTTCATGCTGACGGAGCCGCTCACGCTCGCGCCGCGCCGCTCGCAGCAGCTGATCATCGCGGTCGTCGCAGCGCTCGTGGCGAGCGTTCCCTTCCACATCGGCGTCGTCTCCGCCACTCCGGAGCTGGGCCTCGTGGTCGGCAACGCCCTCGCGTTCGCCTTCGCATTCCGCCAGCGTCGGCGGCACACGCTCGAGCTCGCCTCGACTCGCGTGCTGGCGCCGGGCATCGCGGAGTACCGCTTCCGCTCCCGCTCGCCGCTGGCCTTCGCGCCGGGCCAGTGGCTCGAGCTCGACCTGCCGCACCGCGCCGACAGCCGGGGCAGCCGGCGCACCTTCTCGGTCTCCTCCGCTCCGTCCGACGGCGAGATCGCGATCGCCCTGCGGATGCCGGAGAAGGCGAGCAGCTTCAAGCGCGCCCTCGCCGCGCTGGAGCCCGGCGACTCGCTCCGGGCGACGAGCGTCGGCGGTGACTTCGTCCTGCCGGCCGATCCCGCCGTGCCGCTGCTGCTGGTGGCGGGCGGCATCGGGATCACCCCGTTCGCCAGTCAGCTCCGCTCGCTCGCGGACGGTCCGCGGCGGGACGTCGTCGTCGTGGTCGCCGCGCCGAGCCTCGCCGAGGTCGCGTACCGCGACCTGCTGCAGGAGTCGGGGGCCCGGGTCGTGCTCTGCTCGAAGGAGACGCCGACCGACCTGCCCGCACGGTGGTCGCACGTCACAGGCCGACTGACCGCCGAGCTGCTCGCGGACGCGGTGCCGGACGCCGGCCGCCGCGTGGGCTACGTCTCCGGGTCGCCGTCGTTCGTCGACTCGGTCCGCGGCGCCCTGCGCGGTGCCGGGGTGAAGCGGATCCGCACCGACGCGTTCGCCGGCTACTGAGTTCGTCGGGTCGCGACGCCGTCTGCCGACGCCCGGCGGCGACCGACGCCGCCGGGGGGACCGATGCCCGGCGGGAGCGGCGCTCTCAGGCGGGCTCAGGTGCTGCCAGGGTCCCGTTCAGCGGCCCCTCTACAATGACGCGGTGCCGTCCTCCCCTCCTCGAGCGTCCTCCCGCCCCCTCGCCCGGCTGCGCGAGAACCGCGACTCCGTCGCCGTGCTCTGGGGCGCCTTCGCGCTGGTGCACGTGGTGCTCTCCCTCCTGGCGCTGTTCGCTCCGGGTCTGCCGATGGGCGACGTCAGCATCGTCTACAAGGAGTGGATGAGGACCGCCGTCGAGGGCGGCGGCATCGCCGGGATCGACACGGGCTGGGTCTACCCGATCCTCGCCTGGGGCCCGATCGCCGCCTCCTGGCTCTTCGGCTCGGCGGGCTACGACCTGATGTGGCTCGTCCTCGTCGCGCTCGCCGACGCCGCCGCCTTCGCCCTGCTGCTGCGCGGCCGGTCGGCGCCTCGCCTCGCCGCGGCGCGCTGGTGGCTGCTGTTCCTCGTCCTCCTCGGGCCGATCGCGATCGGCCGCATCGACGCCTTCACCGCGCCGCCGGCCATCGCCGGGATGCTCTGGGCGGCGACCCGTCCGGGCGTCGCGGCGCTGCTGCTGACCGTGGCCACCTGGATCAAGGTGTGGCCGGCCGCGATCCTCGCCGCTGCCGTGCTGGTCCTGCGCGGACGGCTGCGGATGATCCTCGTCCCCGCGGTCGCCTCCGTGATCATCGTGCTCGCGGTCGTCCTCGTCGGCGGCGGGGACCAGGTCTTCAGCTTCGTCACAGACCAGACCGATCGGGGCCTCCAGATCGAGGCCGTCGTGAGCACTCCCTGGATGTGGCTGTCGGTCCTCCCGGGATCGGGGAGCTACGTCTACTACGCCGCCGACATCAACACCTTCGAGATGCACGGGCCCGGCACCGAGTTCGCGGCGAGCCTGATGACCCCGCTGCTCGCTCTGGCCATGCTCGGCGTGGCCCTGCTGGGTGCCCGTGCTCTCGCCCGCCGGGCGGACCCCGCCGGGCTGTTCCCGCTGCTCGCGCTGACCTTCGTGGTCGTGTTCATCGACACCAACAAGGTGCTCTCGCCGCAGTACATCGTCTGGCTCGCGCCGCCGGTGATCGCCGGGCTGATCGCGTGCCGCGACGGCGCGTTCGACCGGCCCGCGAAGCTGACCCTCGTCACTGCGGCTCTGACCCAGGTGGTCTACCCGTACCTCTACCTCTTCCTCCTCTGGTCGCACTGGTGGATGGTGCTCGTGCTGACCGTGCGGAACATCCTCCTCGTGGTGCTGCTCGGCTGGCTGCTGCGCGAGCTGTGGAGGATGGGGACGGCGCGGGTCGTCGCACCCGGCGCCACGACTTCCGCGTCGTCGCTGACCGGCGAGACCCGCCTGGCGCCCCAGGGCTCGTAGGCTCGGAGGGCGCGGAGCCGGCACGCGGTGCGCGCAGTCAAGGAGGCTCCCATGCTCGTCGCATTCTCGGTCGCACCGTCCGGGGGCGAGGCGCCCGACGCGTCCGTCCATGACGCCGTCGCCGCCGCCGTCCGCATCGTCCGCGAGAGCGGCCTGCCGTCGCGGACGACCTCGATGTTCACCGAGATCGAGGGGGAGTGGGACGAGGTCTTCGACGTCGTCAAGCGCGCGACGGAGGCCGTCGGAGCGTTCGGGACGCGCGTGTCGCTCGTCCTGAAGGCGGACATCCGCCCCGGCTACTCGGGCGAGATCGACGGCAAGATCGCCCGGCTGAACGACGCGCTGGGGGAGTAGCGGGTCCGCGCCGAGACCTCTCGTGTCCGGGCTTTCTCGAATCGATTCGACATCCGCTCGATCCTGAGTAGCCTTGACCGGTGACGCTCTCGCCCGCTCGGACCCGCCTCGCCCTGCTCGCCCTCGCGATGGGGGGCTTCGGCATCGGCTCGACCGAGTTCGTCGCGATGGGGCTCCTCCCGCAGCTCGCCGCCGACCTCCTCCCCGGGGTCTGGGCCGCGAGCCAGGAGCAGGCCGTCTCGCAGGCGGGGATGCTGATCTCAGCCTACGCGCTCGGTGTCGTGGTCGGCGCCCCCACCATCGCCGCCGCAGCGGCGCGCTGGCCGCGCAAGAGGCTCCTCCTGACCCTCCTCGTCGCCTTCACCGTCGGGACGATCGGCTCGGCGCTGCTCCCGAGCTTCCCGCTCGTCCTCGCCGCGCGCTTCGTCGCCGCGCTCCCGCACGGCGCCTACTTCGGCATCGCCTCCCTGGTCGCCGCCGACCTGATGGGTCCCGGCAAGCGCGGCAAGGGAGTCGCGTTCGTCCTCTCCGGGCTCACGATCGCGAACGTCGTCGGCGTGCCCGCGATCACCTGGGTCGGGCAGGTGGCCGGCTGGCGCACCGCCTACCTCGTGGTCGCAGTGCTCTTCGCGCTGACCGTCGTGGCCGTCCAGCTTCTGGTGCCCGCGCAGCCCGGGAATCCGGCGGCGACCGTCCGCAACGAGCTGCGGGCGTTCGGGCGCCTGCAGGTCTGGATGACCCTGCTCGTCGGCGCCATCGGCTTCGGCGGACTCTTCGCGATGTACAGCTACATCTCGCCGCTCGCGACCGAGGTGACGGGCCTGCCGCTCGGCGCGGTCCCGTGGATCCTGGTCGTCATCGGCCTCGGGATGACCGTCGGCAACCTCGTCGGCGGCTGGGCCGCCGACCGCGACGTGCGGCGGGCGCTGTTGGTGTTCTTCGCCGGTGTCGGCGTCTCGCTGATCGGACTCGCGCTGTCGGCCTCGTCGGTCGTCGGCCTGGTGGTGTTCGCGTTCCTCTCGGCGGGCTTCTCGGCCGCCGCATCGCCCGCGATCCAGACCCGGCTGATGGACGTGGCGCGCGACAGCCAGACGATCGCGGCAGCGCTCAACCACTCCGCGCTCAACATCGGCAACTCGGTGGGTGCCGCGCTCGGCGGCCTGACGATCGCCGCCGGACTGGGCTACCTGTCTCCCATCTGGGTCGGCGTGGGCCTGACCGCGGCCGGAATCGTGCTCGCTCTCGGCAGCATCGCGATCGACCGCGCCCGAGGCACGGTCTACCCGGTCCACCGCGAGCCCGCCCAGCCGGGCACCGACGGCATCCCGGTCGACGCGCTGTAAGCAGAGCGCGGCCCGGGCCTCTGGAAGACTCTCGGCATGCGCGCCGTGAGCTACTCGTCCTTCTCCGCCCTCCCCGCGATCGTCGAGGTCCCGGAGCCCGTCTGCCCCGTCGACGGCGTCGTCGTCCGCGTCGCGGCGACCGGGGTGTGCCGGAGCGACTGGCACGCGTGGAAGGGGCACGACGACTCGGTCGTCCTGCCGCAGATCCCCGGGCACGAGTTCGCCGGGACGGTGATCGCGACGGGAGCCCAGGTGTCGCTCTTCGCGGTCGGTGACCGGGTCACGGCGCCGTTCGTGTTCGCCTGCGGCGACTGCGAGCAGTGCCGGGAGGGGGCGACGCAGGTGTGCCTCCGGCAGCAGCAGCCGGGGTTCACCCTCGACGGGTCGTTCGCCGAGGCGGTGGCCGTGCCGGGTGCGGATCTCAACCTGGTGCGACTGCCCGACTCCGTCGGCTTCGTCGAGGCGGCCGGTCTCGGCTGCCGCTTCGGGACCGCGTACCACGCACTGCACGAGCGCGGCCGGGTCGCCCCGGGGGAGTGGGTCGCGGTGCTGGGCTGCGGCGGAGTCGGCCTCTCCGCGGTGATCGTCGCGCTCGCGGCCGGGGCCCGCGTGGTGGCGTCGGACGTCTCCGCCCTGGCGCGGGAGGCCGCAGCCGCGCTCGGGGCGGTGACCGTCCCCAGAGGCGAGGGTGCCGCCGAGGCGATCCGGGCGGCGACCGGAGGAGGTGCGCATCTGGCGATCGACGCCGTCGGAAGCAGGGTCACCGCGGAGGCGTCGATCGCCGCCCTGCGTCCGCGCGGCCGGCACGTGCAGGTGGGTCTGCTGCTCGGGCCCGACGCCGCACCGGCGATCCCGCTCGGCCGGGTCATCGCCCAGGAGCTGGAGCTGCTGGGCAGCCACGGCATCGCCCGGAGCGGCTACACGGCCCTCCTCGACGACGTCGTCGCCGGCCGTCTGCGCCCCGCCGACTCCGTCGGCCGCACCATTGCCTTCGAGGACCTGCCCGCCGCCCTCGCCGCGATGGACGCGCCCGCCGCGACGCCCGGCATGACGGTCGCCGTCCTGGCCCCCTGACGCGGGCCCGCAGGAGCACTCGCAGTCCCGGTCCGGTGGGTCTCGATGCCCAGCGTCCCGCGGCATCTCGACCAGCATCGACCCGTTGTCCGTGCCTGGCGGGTCTCGATACGCCGCGTCCCGCGGCGACTCGACCGGCACGACTCGGGCACGCCCGCCCTGCTCGACTGCAGGAGCAGGTGGCCGCCGCTCGACGAGGTGGAGTCCGCCGACAGCGATCCGCGTGCCGGCGGATCGATGCCGGGCGACGCACCCCGCTCTGCGGAACGCACCACATCGTGAAGCCGACCGCGCCGCGTCGGGCGGGGCTGCCGCCCCCCTGGAGCCCGCCGACAGTGATCCGCGTGTCAGCGGATCGATGCCGGGCGACGCACCCCGCTCTGGGGAACGCACCCCGTCGTGAAGCCGACCGCGCCGCGGCGGGCGGGGACCGCCGCGCCCTCGTGGAGCCCGCCGACAGCGATCCGCGTGTCAGCGGATCGATGCCGGGCGACGCACGCCGCTCTGCGGAACGCACCGCGTCGCGAAGCCGACCGCGCCGCGGCGGGCGGGGACCGCCGCGCCTTCGTGGAGCCCGCCGACAGTGATCCGCGTGCCGGCGGATCGATGCCGGGCGACGCACCCCGCTCTCCGGAACGCGCCACGTCGTGAAGCCGACCGCGCCGTGGTGGGCAGGGACCGCCGCGCCCTCGTGGAGCCCGCCGACAGCGATGCGCGTGCCAGCGGATCGATGCCGGGCGACGCACCCCGCTCCGCGGAACGCACCACGTCGTGAAGCCGACCGCGCCGCGGCGGGTGGGGACCGCCGCGCCCTCGTGGAGCCCGCCGACAGCGATCCGCGTGCCAGCGGATCGATGCCGGGCGACGTACCTCGCTCTGCGGAACGCGCCACGTCGTGAAGCCGACCGCGCCGCGGCGGGCGGGGACCGCCGCCCCCCCCTGGAGCCCGCCGACAGCGATCCGCGTGCCAGCGGATCGATGCCGGGCGACGCACCTCGCTCTGCGGAACGCACCACGTCGTGAAGCCGACCGCGCCGTGGCGGGCAGGGACCGCCACGGAAGAGGACTCAGTCCGTCTCGATGAGGATCCCGTCGTGGATGGCGCGCTTGCGGAGCGCCACCTTCGTGCCGACGTCGATGCCGACGACGCGGTACTTCTCGCGGATCCGCTTGAGGTACGACTTCGCCGTCTCCTCCGAGATGCCGAGCTCGAACGCGACCGACTTCACCGGCTCGCCGCCGCCATAGAGAGCCATCACGCGGCGCTCCTGCGCGCTGAGCTTCGGCGCTCCGTCGGAGTCGCCGGTGGAGAGCGCCATGTCGAGCTCGTGCGAGATGTAGGAGTGGCCGTCCTTGGCCGCGCGGATCGCCTCGACGATCATGTCCGCGTCCTCGGTCTTCACGAGGTAGCCGAGGGCTCCGGAGGCGAGTGCCTCGCGGACCACGGCGGGCTCGGAGTAGGTGCTCATCAGCACGGTCTTCACCCCGGTGGTCTTGAGGGTCGAGAGCTTCACCGAGATCGGGATGTTGTCCTTGAGGTCGAGGTCGAGGAGCACGACGTCGACGGGGAACTCGGGGTGCGTGAGCAGCTCGGGCCAGGAGGCGACCGCGGCCACCAGCTGGATGTCGGAGGCGGCTCCGCGGATCCACTCCGTGAGCGCTCCGAGGAGCATCTTGTGGTCGTCCACGACCGCGAGAGTGATCTTCGCGTCAGCGGTGGGTGTCATCGGTGTCCTTCGGTCGGCGGTCGTCGGCGGTCTCTCGGCGGCTGCTCACCGGTCGGCGGGATTCTCGACCAGGCAGTCGATCTCGATCCGGAGCTCCCCGTCGCGCGAGGTGTCGCGGAAGACGCCGACCTGAGCGATAGCCTCCCACGTCGCAGGATCGACGCCGCGCAAGGGCGCGCCTGAGGAGCGGAGCGTGATCGGCACGAGCAGTCCTCGGGCGGCCGTCCCGGCTCCGGGATCGCGGGGGCTGCCCGACTCGACGTGGAGGACCACGGCGAGCCCGGTCGCGCTGTCGGCCATCAGCCAGATCGCCGAGAGGAGCCCGTCGCGCTGCTGGTGCCCGAGGAGTCCGGCGGTGCCGTCCGGGTCGTCGAGCTCGACGAGCGGCGCGAGCAGCTCGGACTCGAGCACGGCATGGTGCAGCCAGGTCTCGCGCCGCCCCTCGATGAGGTGGAGGCGGAGCTGGGTGGCGAGCGAGGTCGCGTGGGCGGCGCGCTGGGCGTCGAGGGGCAGGCGGACCGAGCCGTCGCCCACCTCGGCGAGGAGGCGCTCGGCGGCGAGGTCGAGCCGTGCGAGCTCTTCCGAGGCGAGCATCCCGACCGCGTAGCGCGGGCCGAGCGTTGTGCTCTGCACGAGGGCGCGGTCGATCTCGAGCTGGACCATCCGGCGGAACCCGCGCATCATCACGACCACGACGACGGCCGGCGCGATCGTCACCACGAGGGCGCTGATGCGCACCGAGAGCGCGCCCGCGCCGCCCGACTCCATCGAGAGGAACGCGATCACCTCGGCGATCGCGACGAGGGCGCTCACCGCGAGGATCTCGATCCCGCGCCGGTGGACGATCAGCGCGGCGTGCGCGACGGCGCCCGCGACCGCGGCGGTGGGGACGGTGCGGGCCGCGCCGGAGTCGGTCACGGCCACCAGGTCGAGCACGACGGCGGTTCCGAGGGCGACGAGGAAGCAGAGGTAGACCGGGAGCGGCAGGCGGCGTCCGCCGAGGTGGATCGCGAGGACGGTGGACCCGAAGGCCAGGACGACGAGGACCCAGGCGATCGCCGCGGGTGCGAGGTCGCTGTAGCGGGCGGAGGTCGAGAGGAAGATCAGCAGCTCGTAGGCGAGGATCGCGGCGGCGATGCCGTTGAGGCCGCTGCCGAGGTAGTTGGTGCCGAGCCCCTCCTGCTGGCGGCGGACCGAGCGGGCGGACCGGGAGGAGCGGCCGTGCGTCGCGGGCACGCGTCCCAGCAGCGGGGCCCGCGACTCCGGCGCGGGGCTCACTTGGGGACCTCCAGCACCACGGTCGTCCCCGATCCGGGGGCGCTGAACAGTCTGGTGCGGCCGCCGACGTCGCCGAGCCGGGCGATCACCGACTCCTTGAAGCCGAGCTTCGTGTCGGGGACGGTCGCGATGTCGAAGCCCGCGCCCGCGTCCGTGACCATCGCGCGGACGGTCGTCTCGTCCTCGGTGATCGTCACGTCGGCCGAGGCGACGCCGGAGTGGCGGCGCACGTTCTCGAGGCACTCCGCCAGGGCGAGCACGAAGGAGTCGAGGGCCGCGCCGGTGAGCGCCACCTGGCCGGAGCCGTGCCAGATCACGTCGAGCCCCATCCGGCCGAAGCGGTTGCGGACGGTCTCGAGGGTGTTGGCCGCGGGGGCGGAGGTAACGCTGGTCAGCTGGTAGGAGCCGGACGCGCTCGGGGTGGGGGTCCCGCCGAGCCGGAGCTGGCGCAGGAGCTGCGCGTCCTGCGCCGCCTGCTGCCGGAGCGCGTCGACCGACACTCCGCGGCCCGAGTGCGCGAGGAGCGTGAGGGTGGCCAGCACCGTGTCGTGCAGGAGCCGCGCACCCTGCCGGCGCTGCGCCTCCGTCTCGCTGGCGAGGCGCTCCACACGGTGCGCGTTGCCGATGCTGTCGATCCGCCGCACCACCCGAGGGACCGCTGTGCCGATCCAGAGGGCGAATCCGCAGAGCGTGCCCCAGGGCAGCAGGCTCTGGACGACCACGGTGGGGATCATGGTGCCGCTCGAGACGAGCACCGACGGGATCAGGCTCGGGAGGAGCACCGGCAGCAGCAGGAGCAGTCGGCGCGCGGACGTCGTCACGACCACGGCGATGCTCGCGGTCACGGCGTTCGCGGTGTTGACCAGGACGAACCCGGCGAAGTCGGCGCCCGGAGCGAGCCCCAGCGCGAGGCCCCAGCCCAGCAGCAGGCCGCCGACGGCGACGGCGATCACTCGGCCGCGGCGCCCCGTCCGGGCGAGCTCGACGTGGGCGGCCATCATGCCCAGGAGCAGCGCGACGGCGAACGGCACGGCGGCGGGCTGGAGCGTCCCGGGGATGAGGGCCATGCCGAGCGCCCCCGCCTCCGTGAGCAGGCCGATCCCGCAGGCGGAGTGGCGCAGCAGCCGATCGCGCTCGCGGGCGCTGCGGATCATCGGCACGCTCTGGCCCCCTCCGGTCGTGGCGCGGGGCTGGCCCCCGTCTCACGATAGCCACTGGCCGGGCCGGTCGGCGCGGTTCGGGGCGTCGAACCGCGCCGGAGTCGGGCGGGTCAGGCCGTCGCGGGATGCGCCAGCAGCCGGGCGAGGTGCGCGCCGACCGCGTCGTCCTCGATGAGGAACCCGTCGTGGCCGAACGTCGAGGTGATCACCGCGACCTCTCCGCCGTCGAGAGCGCCGGGAGCGTGCGCCGCGATGATCCGCTGGCCCTCGACCGGGAAGAGCCGGTCGCTGTCGATGCCGAGGACGAGGGTCGGGCTGGTGATCCGGGAGAGGGCGGCCGCCTCGCCGCCCCGGCCGCGGCCGACGTCGTGCGAGTTCATCGCCTCGACGAGCGTGATGTAGCTGTTCGCGTCGAAGCGGCGCGTGAACTTGTTGCCGTGGAAGTCGAGGTACGACTCCACGGCGAAGCGGCCGCCGCCGCCGAGCGGGCTGAGCCCCGACTGCCAGCTGCGCTCGAAGCGGTCGTTGAGCTCGGAGGGGCTGCGGTAGTTGAGCAGTGCCATCCGGCGGGCGAGCGCGAGGCCGTGGTACGGGCCCTGGCCGTCGCCGGCGTCGTAGTAGGAGCCGCCCGCGAAGGCCGCGTCGTTGCGGATCGCCTCGAGCTGCACGAAGTTGAGGGCGATCTGGTCGGCCGTGGCCCGCGGGGGAGCTGCGAGGACCGCGAGGCGCGCGACGCGCTCCGCGTGGTCGATCCCCCATTCCAGCGCCTGCATCCCGCCCATCGAGCCGCCGATGACGGTGTGCCAGCGCTCGACGCCGAGCAGGTCGCTGAACTGCACCTGCGCCCGCACCTGGTCGCGGATGCTCGTGTACGGGAACCGTGCGCCCCACTCGTGGCCGTCGGGGGCGAGGGACGCGGGACCGCTGGAGCCCTGGCAGCCGCCGAGCATGTTCGGGGCGACCACGAAGAAGCGGTCGGTGTCGATCACGAGGCCGGGGCCGACGAGTCCCGACCACCAGCCGTCCGTCGCGTGGCCGGGATCGCCGCGGCCGAGCAGGTGGGAGTCGCCGGTCAGCGCGTGCAGGACGAGGACGGCGTTGTCGCGGCGCTCGTTCAGCGCGCCCCAGCTCTCGTAGGCGATGCGGGCGTGGGGGAGGCGGCCGCCCGCCTCGAAGTCGAACGGGCCGAGGTCGACGAAGCGGCGTCCGCCCGGGTGGTCGCCGTCGCGCCAGGCTCCGGTGGCGGGCGGCTTGCCGATGACCGAGAGGAGCTGGCGCTCGGTGACGAACGCCGACGGGACCGTGTCCTCGAGTGTCTGCTGCCAGTCCATAGCGCTGTCCATCGTGTCAGAGCGCCGCGGGGCGGAGCCGTTTGTTACGCCCTGCTCCCGCGCTCCTCCGCCCGCGCGCGGAGCGCCCTGACGCGATCCCCGAGGACGGGGACCCCGTCAGGGCGCCGAGGGGCCTCAGGCGTTCGCGCGGGAGGCCTCGACGACGGCGCGCGCGGCGCGGAGGGCCTGGTCGAGGTCGGCGCGGAGGTCGTCGACGTTCTCGAGTCCCACCGACAGGCGCACCAGGCCCGGAGTGACGCCGGCGGTCAGCTGCTGCTCGGGCGAGAGCTGCGAGTGCGTGGTCGACGCGGGGTGGATGACGAGCGAGCGGACGTCGCCGATGTTGGCCAGGTGCGAGAACAGCTCCAGCGAGTCGACGAAGGCCCGGCCGGCGTCCACTCCGCCCTTGAGCTCGAACGAGAGCACCGCGCCCACGCCCTTCGGCGCGTAGCGGTTGGCCGCGGCGTACCAGGGCGAGGTGGGCAGGCCCGAGTAGTTCACCGAGGCGATGTCGGAGTGGTTCTCGAGGTACTCCGCGATCTCCTGCGCGTTCTGCACGTGGCGCTCGATCCGGAGCGAGAGGGTCTCGATGCCCTGGATGAGCTGCCAGGCGCTCGCCGGGGCGATCGAGGCGCCGAGGTCGCGCAGCAGCTGCACGCGGGCCTTGATGATGTAGGCGAGGGAGTCGCCGACCGCGGCGGTGTAGACGGCGCCGTGGTACGACTCGTCCGGCGTGGTGAGGCCGGGGAAGCGCTCAGCGTTCGCGGTCCACGAGAAGCGGCCGCCGTCGACGATCGCTCCGCCGATGACCGTGCCGTGGCCGCCGAGGAACTTCGTCGCCGAGTGCACGATGATGTCCGCGCCGTGCTCGAAGGGGCGGATCAGGTAGGGCGTCGCGATGGTGTTGTCGACGATCAGGGGCACGCCGGCGTCGTGCGCGACATCGGCCACGGTGCGGATGTCGAGGATGTTGATCTTGGGGTTGCCGACGGTCTCGGCGAAGAACAGCTTCGTGTTCGGACGGACGGCGCGGCGCCACTCCTCGCGGTCGTCCTGGTTCTCGACGAAGGTCGTCTCGATGCCGAGCTTGGCGAGGGTGTACTTGAAGAGGTTGTAGGTGCCGCCGTAGATCGAGGACGACGAGACGATGTGGTCGCCGGCCTGGGCGATGTTCAGCACTGCCGCGGTCTCGGCGGCCTGGCCCGAGGCGAGCAGCAGGGCGCCGGAGCCGCCCTCGAGGGCGGTGAGCCGCTCCTCCACGACCGCCTGCGTCGGGTTCTGGATGCGGGTGTAGATGTTCCCGAACTCGGCCAGCGCGAACAGGTTCTGGGCGTGCTCCGCGTTGTCGAAGACGTAGGAGGTGGTCTGGTAGATCGGCGTCGCGCGGGCCTTGGTCACCGGGTCCGGCGCGGCGCCCGAGTGGATCTGCTTGGTCTCGAACTGCCACTTCTCGGAGTCGGTCATGGTGCTTCCCATCGGATCGTCGGGGTCGGGGACGGGGCCGTTCTCCGTCGCGACGAGCGTACGCGGGGGCCCGCCGGGCGGCCAGGACCGCCGACACACGGGGTAACGGCCGTCAGCGCCGCTCGGGCTGCCGGTCGCGCTTGGCGCCCGTGGGGTCGGCGCGGTCCGGGCGCGGGGGCCTCTCGTCGGCCGCCAGGGCGAAGAGCCAGGCCGCGCGGGGCTCGACCAGCCGGTGGAAGACGGTGCGGGTCCAGCCCAGTGAGAGCGCGACCGAGACCGCGATGCAGAACACGATCATCAGCGCGAGGGCGAGCGTGCTCTCCGTCTGCGAGAGGATCCCGGACTCCCGCAGCGGATAGAGGACGAAGCTGTGGAGGAGGTAGACGTACATCGTCGACTGCCCCCAGGCGGTGAGCGGGGTGCGGCGGCGGGGCACCAGCGCGAAGAGCGCGAGCGAGAGCACGACCGCTCCGGCCATCAGGGCCAGCCGCACCAGCCCGGCCCACCACTGGGTCTCGCCGAGGGCGTCGTAGGGGCGGTCGTAGAAGAACCAGTAGCGCAGGTCCGCCGCTCGGAACGCCTCGATGTTGACGGTCATGACGACCGCCGTGATCGCGAAGAGGACGACGGCGAGGATCCGGGCGAGGAGCACCCGCGACGGCGGCTGATCGAGCCAGCGGTCGACGGCGGAGCGGCCGCCGGGGGCGAAGCCGCGCAGGCGCCAGCCGAACACGAAGAACGGCAGGATCCCGATCGCGCGTGCGAGCGAGAAGGTCGAGTCGATGTTGTCGTAGTAGCTGACCCCGACCGCGAGCACCACGCTGATCAGCAGCGGCCAGCGCAGCAGCGCCAGGTAGGGGAGGACGAGGCGGAAGATGCCCAGCGCGAGCAGGAACCACAGCGTCCAGCTCGGCTTCGTCGGGTTGAACTCCTGCTTCCCCTCGACCAGGAACTGCACCAGGGTCCAGATCGTCTCCATGATCAGGTAGGGCAGGAGGATGTCGGTCAGCACCCGCCGCATCGCGCGCCCGCTCGGTGCGCCGCTCTTGGAGAAGTAGCCCGAGATGATCGCGAACGCCGGCATGTGGAAGGCGTAGATCGTCAGGTAGACGATGAGCGAGGTGTCGGAGTTGGCCGTCAGCCTCTGGACGCCGTGCCCGATCACGACGAGGGTCACGCAGACGAAGCGCGCGTTGTCCCAGAGGGGAACGCGGCGCTTCGGGGTGACGGCTGTCCCGGCGGTCGCGGGAACCGGGTCGGCGGGCGGCACGCGGCCAGACTAGCGTTGGGCTGCGACGACGGAGTCGAGGGTGTCCGAGGCTTGACGGAAGGGGACGGGCGTGGATCGACGCGTTGTCGTGACAGGAGCGAGTTCAGGGATCGGGGCGGCCGCGGTCCGCCTGTTCCGCGAGCACGGCTGGGAGGTCGTCGCCGTCGCGCGCCGGCGCGACCGGCTGGAGGCGCTCGCCGCCGAGACCGGCGCCGGGTACTTCGCCGCTGACCTCACCGACGCCGCCCAGGTCGACGCTCTGCGCGACCATCTCGCCTCCTCCGGGCCCGTGCACGCGCTCGTGAACAACGCGGGCGGTGCGCTCGGACTCGACTCGGTCGAGAAGTCCGACCCCGAGGACTGGCGCCGCATGTTCGAGATCAACGTGCTCTCGGTGAAGCTCGTGACCAGCGCGCTGCTCCCGCTGCTGCGGGCCGGGATCCGGGGGAGCGGGACCTCCGCGGACATCGTGACCGTCACCTCGATCGCCGGCCACGTCGCCTACGAGGGCGGAGGCGGGTACAACGCCGCCAAGCACGCCGCGCACGCGCTGGTCGCCGTGCTGCGGCTCGAGCTGGCCGGCGAGCCGATCCGCGTGATCGAGATCGCGCCGGGGATGGTGCACACGGACGAGTTCTCGCTGGTCCGCTTCGGCGGCGACCGTGAGCGCGCCGACGCGGTCTACGCCGAGGTCCCCGACCCGCTGGTCGCGGAGGACGTCGCCGCCGCGATCGTCTCCTCGGTGGAGCTCCCCGCCCACGTCAACCTCGACCTCGTGACCATCAAGCCGGTCGCGCAGGCGGCCCCGCACAAGGTCGCGAAGGGACCCCTGGCCCCGCGCGCCTGACCGATGTGACGCGGAGGCCCGCGACGGCCTAGCCTGTCCCTCATGGTTTCCGACGCCGACGACTCCGCCGCCCTCCTCGCCGCCACGGAGAAGGAGGTGCTCGGCTGGCTCGAGTTCGGCGACGCCGCTCGGCACCTGGCCGACGACGTGGTCGCGTCGGGCTACCGGCCGGAGCTGGTCGTCGCCATCGCGCGCGGCGGTCTGCTCCTCGCGGGCGCCGTGGCCTACGCGCTCGGCATCAAGAGCTGCGGCGCGCTGAACGTCGAGTTCTACACCGGCGTCGAGGCGCGACTGGCGGAGCCCGTGGTGCTGCCGCCGCTGCTCGACGAGGCGTCCGTGCGCGGCAAGCGCATCCTCCTGGTCGACGACGTCTCCGACTCCGGCCACACCCTCGCCCTCTCGGTGAAGCTCATCCGCGCGATGGGTGCCGAGGTGCGCACCGTGACCCTGTACACGAAGCCGCGCACGGTGCTCGAGCCCGATTTCTTCTGGCGCCGCACCCCGCGCTGGATCGTCTTCCCCTGGTCGGCTCTGCCCCCGGTGGACGGAGCCCTCGCCGAGGACGACGAGTGAGCGTCCACCTTATCGGCGGCGGAGGCGGCGTCGAGCACGACCAGCAGCTGTACGGGGCGTTCCTCGCGGAGGCGCGCGCCCACGCGGTCGACGCCGGCCGGATCGAGGGCCCGCGCATCGCGATCGTCGTCGTCCACGACGGGCTGGGCCCCGAGGCCTACGCCGGCTACGCGGCACTGCTCGCGACGGTGGGCCCGCTCGACGCGTTCGCCGTGATGAAGCCGGAGGGCGGCCGGATCGATCCCGCGGTCTTCGACGACGTCGACGGGATCTTCGTCGGCGGAGGCCTGACCCCGGCCTACCGCGACGCGCTCGAGGCCTGCTTCCCGCGGCTGCGCGATCTCGTCTCCTCCGGAGTGCCGTACGCCGGCTACTCGGCGGGAGCCGCCGTCGCGGCCGATCGCGCCCTCGTCGGCGGCCACCGGATCGGCGGCGTCGCCGTCGTCCCGGAGGGTGCGGCGGAGGAGCTCGACGAGGTCACGGTGCTCGAGGGCATCGGCCTCATCGACGTGACGGTCGACGTGCATGCGGCGCAGTGGGGGACCCTCGGCCGCCTGGTCGCGGCCGTCGAGGCGGGCCTGGTCGACGGCGGCGTCGCGCTCGACGAGTCCACCGTGCTGATCGTCGGCACCGGCGCGCTCCGCGTCGGCGGCGCCGGCTCGGTGTGGCGCGTGAGCGGCAGCGACGCCGGAGTCGTCGTCGCGACGCTCGCGGCGGGCTGACTCGGTGGACCTCGCTGAGCTCGCGGCCTCGGGACTGATCGACAGGGGCTGGGCGGAGGCGCTCGCCCCCGTCGCCGGGGACATCGCCGCGATTGGCGACTTCCTCCGCGGCGAGGTCGCGGCCGGCCGGCCCTACCTCCCCGCGGGCCGCGACGTGCTCCGCGCCTTCGCCGCACCGCTCGCGGACGTGCGCGTCCTCATCGTCGGACAGGACCCGTACCCGACGCCCGGGCACCCGATCGGGCTGTCCTTCGCGGTCGAGCGCCACGTGCGCCCGCTGCCGAGGAGCCTGCAGAACATCCACCGCGAGCTCCGGGACGACCTCGGCGTCGAGCCGCCCGAGCACGGCGACCTCAGCGGCTGGACCTCGAGCGGCGTGATGCTGCTCAACCGGGTCCTCACCGTCGCCCCCGGCTCTCCCGCCTCGCACCGCGGGAAGGGCTGGGAGGCGGTCACCGAGCACGCGATCCGCACGCTGGCCGCCCGGGACGCGCCTCTCGTCGCGATCCTCTGGGGCCGCGACGCCGCGTCGCTCCGCCCGATGCTGGGGGAGGCCGGAGTGATCGAGAGCGCGCACCCCAGCCCGCTGTCGGCCTCGCGCGGCTTCTTCGGCTCCCGGCCGTTCAGCCGCGCCAACGCCCTCCTGGAGGAGCGCGGCGCGGAGCCGGTCGACTGGAGCGCTCTCGCGTGACCGGGCGCTCGCCCGCGGGGCGGCTACGCTGGCCCGGATCGATGGGCGGAGCCGAAGGGGAGCCGGATGCTTGAGGAAGAGTACGAGAGCCGGCGCGTCCTGCCGCCGCACCTGCGGAAGGCGCCGCCTCCCGAGCCCGGCTTCTCGTTCGAGATCCGCGACGCCCGCGACGCCGACCTCCCGGACATCCGCGAGATCTACAACCACTACGTGCGCAACACGGTGGTGACCTTCGACGAGGACGACTCGACGCTGAAGGAGTGGCGGACGAAGTTCACCCGCAACCAGAAGCTCGGGCTGCCCTTCATCGTGGCCGTCTCGCCGTCGGGCCAGATCCTCGGCTACGCGATGGTGTCGCCGTGGTCCTCCAAGCGGGCGTACCGCTTCACCGTGGAGAACTCGATCTACCTGCGGGCGGCCTCCACCGGCAAGGGCCTCGGCCGGGCGCTGATGGCCGAGCTCCTCGAGCGCGCGAAGGCCGTGGGGATCCGTCAGATCATGGCCGTCATCGCCGACAAGGGCGCGGAGGCGTCGTTGGCGATGCACGCGCAGTTCGGATTCGTCGAGGTCGGCCGGATGGGCCGCGTCGGCTTCAAGTTCGAGCGCTGGCTCAGCACCGTCCTGCTGCAGAAGACCCTCAAGTAGGGCCGACCCGCCCCTGCGAATGCGCCTCATCGACAGGTGCCGGGGAGCGCGCCGTCCCTACACTGGACGGCATGGAATGGCTCGTCCCGCTCATCGTCGTCGTCGCGCTCGTCGTCATCCTCGGGGTCTACCTCTGGGCGACGTACAACTCGCTGGTCACCCTCAACGTCCGCGTGGACGAGGCGTGGAGCGACATCACCGTCCAGCTGAAGCGCCGCGCGGATCTGATCCCCAACGTGATCGACTCCGTGAAGGGCTACGCCTCGCACGAGCGCCAGGTCTTCGAGTCGGTGACGCAGGCTCGCGCCGAGACGCTGCAGGCCCAGGGCCCGGCGGAGGCGTCGGTCGCCGAGGACCACATGCAGAGCGCTCTGAAGTCGATCTTCGCGGTCGCGGAGGCGTACCCCCAGCTGCAGGCGAGCCAGAACTTCCTCCAGCTGCAGGGCGAGCTGGTCGACACCGAGGACAAGATCCAGTCGGCCCGGCGCTTCTACAACGGCGGCGTACGCGAGATGAACACCAAGGTGAAGGTCTTCCCGAACACGCTCTTCTCGCGTCGGCTCGGCTTCTCGGAGCGCGAGTTCTTCGAGGTCGGCGATCTCGCCGCGATCTCGGAGCCCCCGCGCGTCCAGTTCTAGGCAGCCGCCGTGTACAGCGCGATCGCCCGCAACAAGCGCAACACGGTCCTGATCCTCGTCCTGTTCCTGGCGATCATCGGCGGCCTGGGCGCGCTGGCTGCAGCGGTCTACCGCAGCACGACGATCGTCGTGGTGGTGCTCGTGATCGCCGCCGGGTACGCGTTCTTCCAGTACTTCTTCGCCGCTCGCCAGGCGGTCGCGCTCAGCGGCGGCGTGGCGGTGGAGAAGGCGGACGAGCCGAGGCTCTACCGCATCGTCGAGAACCTCTCGATCGCGACGGGCACGCCGATGCCGAAGGTTTACCTGATCGACGACCCGGCGCCGAACGCGTTCGCGACCGGCCGTGATCCCGAGCACGCCGTCGTGGCTGCGACGACGGGCCTGCTCGCGATCATGGACGACGCCGAGCTGGAGGGCGTGATGGCCCACGAGCTGGGCCACGTCCGCAACTACGACATCCGCGTCTCGATGATCGTCTTCGGTCTCGTCGTCGCGGTGGGCTTCCTCTCGGACGCCTTCCTCCGCCTGGCCTTCTTCGGGCGGGGCGGCAACGGCAACGGCGGGGGCAACCCGGCGCTCCTGATCGTCGGGCTGGTGTCGATGGTCCTCGCGCCGATCGTCGCCTCGGTCGTGCAGCTCTCGATCTCCCGTCAGCGCGAGTACCTCGCCGACGCGACCAGCGCGCTGACGACCCGCCACCCCGACGCCCTCGCCCGCGCCCTGCTCAAGCTCGAGTCCGCGGGCCGGCCGATGCAGCGGCAGAACAGCTCGATGGCGCACCTCTGGATCGCCGACCCGTCGAAGCCGGGAGTGGTCGCGCGCCTCTTCGCGACCCATCCGCCGATCGCGGACCGCGTCGCCCGCCTCTCCGAGATGGGCTCGCGCTTCTAGCAGGCCGATCCGGCCGACGCCCCGTCGACGATCGCCGCCCCGCACCGCATCCCGCTTCGGTCAGAGGTGCGCCCGTCACCGCGCCGGACGGGACGTCATCCGGTCGGAGCCGCGAGCGGACCGCCGTCGACGGTCGTCAGGTACTCGGCGAAGACCGGCGCCGGGTCGATGCCGCTCGCCGCCGCGTCGACCAGCGCCCGCCGGACCAGGGCGAGGACGACGGTGGCCAGGACGGCCGCCCGGTGCGGGGACGTGCGGCCGAGCCCCATCCGCTCCGCGAGGAACGGCGTCAGCGCCTCCTCGCCGTCGTGCAGCGACTGCGCCCAGACGGCGCGCATCGCCGAGGTCTCGGTGAGCAGGGGGATCAGCCGGAGGGTGCGGTCGAGCTGGGGACCGGAGGCCGCCGCGGCGAAGGCGTGGCCGAGCGCCGCGTTCAGCGGCTCGGCGGCCGGGCGCTCGAGGAGGGCGCGTCCCATCGCGGCGATCGCGGCGGCGAGCACCGGGCGCACGCAGTCCTCCTTCCCGCCGAGGTACCGGTGGAAGGTCCGGAGGGAGACGCCGGCCGCGTGGGCGAGCTCGCCCGTGCCGACCCCGACGACGCTCCCGCGCTCGAGCAGACGGGCGACGCAGCGCTCCGAGAGCGCCAGCGCCAGGACGCCGCCGGGCGCGCTCACGCGATCCTCCTCAGTGCTGCGGCGAGGGCGGCCGCGAGGTCGCCGCGACCGACGACCTCGACGGCGTCGAGGCCCTGCCAGGCCGCCGCCTCGACCAGCAGTGCGGCGAGCCGCTCCGGCGTGTCGGCCGGGGCCCCCGGCTCGAGCCAGGCGGCCTGCACGAGGAGGACCCGGCGCTTGCGCTCGCTCTTGAGGTCGACCCGGGCAGCGATCACGTCGTCGAGGAGCACGGGGAGGACGTAGTAGCCGTGGACCCGCTGCTCGGCCGGGGTGTAGATCTCGATCCGGTAGTGGAAGCCGAAAAACAGCTCGGCCCTCGGCCGGTGCCAGACCACGGGGTCGAACGGCGAGAGGAGCGCGTCCGCCCGGAGCGTGCGGGGGCGTCGGGCGTCGACGTGCCGCCAGAGCGGCACGGATCGCCCGCCCCGCTCCCAGCCGCGCACCTCGACGCGCTCGAGCTCGCCCGCCTCGACCAGCTCGTCGATCGCGACGCGCGTGGGGGACTGGAGCAGCCGGTGGTAGTCGGCCAGGTCGCCGAGGGTGCCGATCCCGTGGGCCCGGGCCGCCCGGCGCACGAGCTCGCGGACGGCGTCGGGGAGGGGCACGTCGGCATCGAGCACCGCGCTCGGGAGGAGCCGCTCGGCGAGACCGTAGGAGCGCTCGAAGCGCGTGCGCCCCGCCGTCACCACCTCGCCCCAGCGGAACAGGACCTCGAGGCCGCGCTTGATGTCGGACCAGCCCCACCAGGGGCCCGTGCGGACGTTGGCCTCGTGCTCGATCTCGGAGGCGCGGAGGGGACCGTCGGCGAGCGCGGCGCGGAGCCAGTCGAGGGTGGCGCGGTTCTCGTGGGCCCAGCCCTCGTGCTCGGGCAGGCGGACCCGGCGGTAGTGCTCCATCCGCCAGCGGTAGAGCGGGAGATCCTCGCGGCGGACGAGGGCGGCCTCGTGTGCCCAGTACTCGACGTAGGGGCCGTCGGGGGAGAAGGCCGCGGCGTCGAGGAGGGAGCGCTCGTAGGGGCCGAGCCGCGCGAGCAGCGGCAGGTAGTGGCTCCGCTCGAAGACGTTCACCGAGTCGAGCTGGAGCGGGCGGATCCGGTCCACGGCGGCGCGCACCCGGCGCGCGTCGACCCGGGACGGACGGGGGCCGAACCCCTGCGCCGCCAGGGCGATGCGGCGCGCCAGCGCGGGGGAGAGCTGCTCGGTCATGGTCCGCCCACGCTAGCGAACGCCCCCGACATCGCCGTCCCCGATTCGGCCCCCGGCGTTCGCCCGGCATTCACCGCCGCGCTCCCTCGCCGACTCGCGGCGCTCCTACCGTGCCCGAGGCCGTCCCATCGGGGCGGCCCACCCGACTCCTGGAGGACCCTTGACCATTCAGCGCCTGTCGCGCACCGCCGCGGTCGCCGCCGCCGGCACCGCCCTCGTCTTCACACTCTCGGCCTGCTCCGGCGGCGCCACCGCCTCGTCCGACGGCGGCGGCGCGGACGCGGCGTCCGCCACGTCCGCCGCGGACCTCGGCGGGCTGGACGCCCTGGTCGAGGCCGCGAAGGCCGAGGGCGAGCTCAACGTCATCGCCCTGCCCGACACCTGGGCGAACTACGGCGAGCTGATCAGCGGCTTCGAGGACGAGTACGGCATCACCGTGAACTCCGCCGACCCCGACGTCTCCTCCGCGGAGGAGATCAGCACGGCGGAGAACCTCGCCGGGCAGGACACCGCTCCCGACGTGTTCGACCTCGGGCCGGCCGTCGCTCTGGCGAACACGGACATGTTCGCGCCGTACAAGGTCGAGTCCTGGGACGACATCCCCGAGGGGAACAAGGAGGAGTCGGGCCTCTGGGTGAACGACTACACCGGCCTGATGTCGATCGGGTTCGACGCGGCCGCGGTGCCTGCGCCCACGTCGCTCGAGGACCTCCTCGGCGCCGACTACCGCGGCTCGGTCGCGATCAACGGCGACCCGACCCAGGCGGGAGCCGCCGCGGCCGCAGTGCAGCTCGCGGCTCTCCAGTCCGGCGGCTCCGCCGACGACGTCCAGGCGGGGATCGACTTCTTCGAGAAGCTGAACGACGCCGGCAACTTCCTGCCGCTGGACCCGACCGACGCCACCATCGCCTCGGGCGAGACCCCTGTCGTCTTCGACTGGAGCTACAACAACCTCGCCGCCGGGAAGGCGAACGAGGGCACCCGCGAGTGGACGACGACCGTCCTCCCGGGCTCCGCCGTCGGCAGCTACTACAACCAGGCGGTCAACGCCGACGCTCCGCACCCGGCGGCCGCGCGGCTCTGGCAGGAGTACCTCTACTCCGACGCCGCGCAGAACCTCTACCTCGCCGCCGGCGCCTACCCGGTGCGCCTGGCCGCGATGACCGAGGCCGGCACGGTCGACCAGGACGCGCTCGACGCCGTCGGCGCCGCTCCCTCCGACCTCGTCCAGTTCACGGAGAAGCAGACCGAGGCGGCCTCGTCGCTCCTCGCCGAGAAGTGGGCCGCGGCGATCCAGTGACCACCGCTCCCGCCGAGGCCGTCTCCGGGGCGTCCGCGCCCCGGGGACGGCGCGGCACCCCGGCCGTGCTGGGCGTCGCCCCCTTCGCGCTCTACGTCCTGCTGTTCCTGGCCGTCCCCACGGTCCTCGCCGTGGCGACCGGATTCACGGACGGAGACGGCCGCTTCACCACGGCGAACGTGCTGGCGCTCGGGGATCCCGTCGTGCTGTCCGCCTTCGGCGCGTCGCTCGGGCTCTCGGCCGTGACCGCCGTCGTCGGCGCGGTGCTGGGCGCGGTCGTGTGCCTGGCCCTGCTCGGCTCCGATCCGCGCGGGGCGCTCCGGACCGTCGTCGATGCGGCGGCGAGCGTCCTCGCGCAGTTCGGCGGTGTGATGCTCGCGTTCGCCTTCATCGCGACGATCGGCGTGCAGGGGCTGGTGACCACCCTCCTCGCGGGAGCGGGCGTCGACCTCTACGCCGACGGCGTGTGGCTCTACCAGCTTCCCGGGCTCGTCCTGCCCTACCTCTACTTCCAGGTGCCCCTGATGGTGCTCACGTTCCTGCCCGCGCTCGAGGGTCTGCGCCCGGAGTGGGCCGAGGCGAACGCGGTGCTCGGCGGGGGCCGGCTCGGCTACTGGCTGCACGTCGCCCTCCCGGTGCTGGCGCCGTCGTTCCTCGGCTGCGTCCTGCTGCTGTTCGCGAACGCGTTCTCCTCCTTCGCCACCGCGGCGGCGCTGATCAGCCAGGGCGCGCAGATCGTCCCCCTGCAGATCCGCGCCGCGCTGGTCAGCGAGACGGTGCTGGGCCGCGAGAACCTCGCGGGCGCCCTCGCGCTCGGGATGCTCGCGGTGATGGTGGTCCTGATGTCCGGGTACGCGCTGCTGCAGCGCCGGGCCCGGCGGTGGCAGCGATGAGGCCCGCGCGGCTCCTGTCCGGGGCGGTGCTCGTGATCACCGGGCTGGTGTTCGCCGTCCCGATCGTCGCGATGGCGGAGTTCACGCTCCGCGGCGCCGGCGGCCACGACCTCTCGCACTGGACGGCGATCCTCGACCCGGAGAACGAGCGCGCCTACCGCTCGCTGTTCCAGGGGATCGGCAACTCGCTGGTCCTCGCCGTCGTCACCGCCCTCATCGTCCTGGTCCTGCTGGTGCCGACGATGCTGCTCGTCGAGATCCGGCTCCCGCGCCTGCGCCGGGCTCTGGAGCTGGTCTGCCTGCTCCCGCTGACCGTGCCCGCCATCGTCCTCGTCGTCGGCCTCGCGCCGGTCTACTCCGTGGTCACCGAGCTCGCCGGCTCCGCGCCGTGGACGCTCGCTCTCGCCTACGGGGTGCTGGTCCTGCCCTACGCCTACCGCGCCGTGGCGGCGGACCTCGCCGGTCTCGACGCCGTGACGCTCTCGGAGGCGGCCCGCTCGCTCGGCGCGGGCCCGCTCGCGGTGCTCGGGAGGGTCCTCCTGCCGAACCTGCGCCGGGGCCTGGTCGCGGCCGCGCTGATCACCGTCGCAGTCGTTCTCGGCGAGTACACGATCGCCTCGCTCCTCAGCCGCACCACCCTCCAGACCGGCCTGGTGCAGGTGTCGAAGTCCGACGCCTACGTCGCCGTGATCTTCTCGCTGCTCTCGCTCCTCTTCGCCTTCGCCCTCCTGCTCGGGATCGGCCGCCTCGCGCGGATCGGCCTGCCGACGGGCCGGGCGCGCTCCTCGAAAGGCTCCTCGTGACCGCTCCCACCCTCCCCGGCGCCCGCGTGCGCTTCGTCGACGTGGAGCGGCACTACGGCTCCGCGCGAGCGCTCGACGGCGTCTCGTTCGACGTGGCCCCGGGTGAGTTCATCGCGCTGCTCGGCCCCTCCGGCTGCGGCAAGACCACAGCCCTGCGCGCCCTCAGCGGTCTCGAGCGGATCGACGCGGGGCGGATCCTCGTCGACGAGGAGGACGTCGCCCACGTTCCCGTCGCGAAGCGCGACATGGGCATGGTCTTCCAGTCGTACTCGCTCTTCCCGCACCTGCGGGCGCGCGAGAACGTCGAGTTCGGGCTGCGCACCCGGAGAGTCGGGGCGCGCGAGCGCCGGGCGGCCGCGGGGGAGGCGCTGGAGGTCGTGGGCCTCGGCGCCCTCGGCGACCGCTACGCGCACGAGCTCTCCGGCGGCCAGCAGCAGCGGGTGGCGCTCGCGCGCGCCCTCGTCACGCGGCCGCGGGTGCTGCTTCTGGACGAGCCTCTGTCGGCACTGGACGCGAAGGTCCGCGTCCAGCTGCGCGACGAGATCAAGCGCCTGCAGTCCGAGATCGGCATCACCACGTTCTTCGTCACGCACGATCAGGAGGAGGCGCTCGCCGTCGCCGACCGCGTCGCGGTGATGAACGCCGGGCGGATCGAGCAGCTGGGTGCACCGGAGGACCTCTACGCGCGCCCGGCGACCGCCTTCACGGCCCGCTTCGTCGGCCTCTCGACGGTGGTCGCGGGGACGGTCTCGTGGGGATCGGTCCTCGCGCTCGGTGTGCGCCTGCCGCTCGTCGACGCGGCGGCGGCCGACGGGCCCGTGTCGGTGTTCCTCCGCCCCGAGGACCTCGCCGTCGTGGCCGACGGCGCTCCCGACTCCCTGCCCGGAGTCGTCCTCGCCTCGAGCTTCCTGGGGCCGGTGCGGCGCTCGACAGTCCGGCTGTCGACGGGCGAGGAGGTCACCGTCCAGCACGCGTCGGGGCACCGCCTCGAGCCGGGGGAGCGGGTCGGCGTGCTGCCCGCGCGGCGCCCGGTCGCGGTCGGTCCGGCACCGGAGCAGGCGGCGGTCGGCGCCGCCGCATGAGCACTCCCCGGGGATACCGCGCGGGGTATGCGCCGGGGCCTAGTCTGGGCAGATGAGACTCGGCAGGTCCCGCCGCACCTCCGGCCCGCGCGCCGTCCAGCCCGCCGCGCCCGCCGCCCCGGCCGCCCCCTCCCGGTCCGCTCCCGTCGCCGATTCGGCCTTCGTGAGCGATGGGATGCGCATCGCCGGCGCCTGGGCCTGGCGCGTCCTCGTCGTGGTGGCGGCGCTCGCGGTGCTGGTGCTGCTCGTCATCGAGCTGCGGCTGATCGTCATCCCGCTCCTGCTCGCGATCGTGATCGCCGCCCTGCTCGTGCCGTTCTCGAGCTTCCTCCAGCGCCACCGCTGGCCCAAGTGGGCCGCCGTCGTCCTGGCGGAGCTGGGGATCGTCGTGGTGATCGGCGGGCTCCTCTTCCTCGTCGTCACCCAGGTCTACTCCGGCTTCGACGACCTCAGCCGGCAGACGGTGCAGTCCTACGACGACTTCAAGGCCTTCCTCCTCGAGTCGCCGCTCCACCTCACCGAGACCGACATCAACCAGTACGCGCAGCAGGCGCTCACGGCCCTGCAGCAGGACTCGGGGATGCTGGTCAGCGGCGCGCTCAGCGTCGGCTCGACCGTCGGCCACCTGCTGACGGGCGTGCTGCTCACCCTCTTCTCGACGCTGTTCATCCTCATCGACGGGCCGAACATCTGGAGCTGGGTCGTCCGCCTCTTCCCGCGCCGCGCCCGCGGAGCCGTCGACGGCGCCGGTCGCGCAGGGTGGGTGACGCTGACCAACTTCGTGAAGGTGCAGATCCTGGTCGCCTTCGTCGACGCGGTCGGCATCGGCCTCGGCTCCTTCCTCCTCGGCGTCCCGCTGGCCATCCCGATCGGCGTGCTCGTCTTCCTCGGCTCCTTCGTGCCGGTCATCGGCGCCGTGGTGACCGGGGCGCTGGCCGTCTTCATCGCGCTGGTCTACAACGGACCGCTGATCGCGCTCTTCCTGCTGATCGTCGTCCTCGCGGTGCAGCAGCTCGAGGGCCACATCCTCCAGCCGCTGATCATGGGGTCGGCGGTCAAGGTCCACCCGTTGGCCGTCGTGCTCGCTGTGGCCGGAGGCTCGATCATCGGCGGCATCGCCGGCGCCTTCTTCGCGGTGCCCGTCGTGGCCACGCTCAACGTCATGGTCAAGTACGTCGCGAGCGGAGCCTGGCGCTCGCCGACCCGAACCCCCGAGAGAGTTGCCGCAGAGCATGCAGACTAGCCGCGTCGTCGGACCCGCCCTCCACGAGTTCGAGGCGGCCCGCGCCGTCCTCGCCCCCGTCATCGCCGCCACCCCCATGGAGACCAGCACCTTCCTCGCGCAGGTCCTCGGCTCGCCCGTGTTCCTCAAGTGCGAGAACCTCCAGCGCACCGGCTCCTACAAGATCCGCGGAGCGGTGTTCCGGATGTCGCGGCTCACTCCGGAGGAGCGGGCCCGCGGAGTCGTGGCGGCCTCGGCCGGCAACCACGCGCAGGGCGTCGCCTACGCGGCGCGGGAGCTGGGAATCAAGGCCACGATCTTCATGCCGATCGGCGTCGCGCTGCCCAAGCTCGCAGCCACCCGCGACTACGGCGCGGACGTGGTGCTGAGCGGCCACATCTTCAACGAGGCGCTCGCGGCGGCGGCGGAGTTCGCCGAGCGCACGGGCGCGGTCTTCGTTCCTCCCTACGACCACCCCGACGTGATCACCGGCCAGGGCACGGTCGGCCTCGAGATCCTCGAGCAGGCCCCCGCCGTCGAGACCATCGTGGTGCCCATCGGCGGCGGCGGCCTCATCGCCGGGGTCGCATCGGCGGCCAAGCAGAAGGCGGCCGAGGAGGGGCGCACGCTCCGCGTCATCGGCGTGCAGGCGGCCAACGCGGCGCCGTACCCCCTCTCGCTCGCGAGCGGCGAGCCGACCGCGATCACGATCTCTCCGACGATCGCCGACGGCATCGCCGTGGCGAAGCCGGGGCAGCTGAACTTCGCGATCGTCCGCGAGATGGTGGACGAGGTCGTCACCGTCGAGGACGACGACATCGCCCGGGCCCTGCTGGTGCTGCTGGAGCGGGCGAAGCTCGTGGTGGAGCCCGCGGGCGCGGTAGGCATCGCGGCGATCCTGACGGGGAAGATCCGCGACGCCGGAGCGACCGCGGTCATCCTGTCGGGCGGCAACATCGATCCGCTGATGATGGAGCGGGTGATCAGCCGGGGCCTGGCTGCGTCGGAGCGCTACCTCAAGATGAGCATCGGGCTGCCGGATCGTCCGGGGCAGCTGTCGCGCATCGCGGAGCTCATCTCGGAGGCGAACGCGAACGTGGTCGAGGTGCTGCACACCCGGCACGGCCGGGGCCTGCAGATCAGCGAGGTCGAGATCGAGATCAGCGTCGAGACCCGCGGCCCCGAGCACGCCGACCGCGTCATCCAGGTCCTCACCGACGCCGGCTACGCCCCCCGCATCTCCCGCAACTGACCGCTCGAGGGCGCCGCGTCCGCGATCCCGTCGCGATTCCGGCGCCCACGGTCCGGGGAAGGCGGTTCGTCCGTCGCGGCTTTCCCGGTACAGCGGGGAAGAAGCCGATCACGGCGATCACGGCAATCACGCGTCCTCCGCCGTCGCCGCGAAGCCAGCGCCCCGCTCCCGTTCGGAGAGGGCTGATCGTGCGTCGCGGCTTTGCGAGGCGGAGGAGGAAGCGGTACCGGCGGTATCGCGCCCGACGCTGTCGCCGCGAAGCCGGCGCCCCCCCCCCCCGTCCGGAGAGGGCTGATCGTGCGTCGCGGCGTTCTCCGCAAGGCGGAGGAGGAAGCGATACCGGCGGTATCGCGCCCGACGACAACGCCGCGGAGAGCGCCGCGACGTGCGATCAGTGGCCGGACCAGGTCTCGACGTTGGCGACGCGGACCTCGATCTCCCGCCCGTTGGGTGCCGTGAAGCGGGCGGTGTCGCCGACGTTCAGGCCCATGATCGCCGATCCGAGGGGGCTCTGGGGGCTGTAGACGTCGAGGTCGCTCTCGCCCGCCATCTCGCGGTTGCCGAGGAGGAAGCGGGACTCGTCGCCGGCGATCTCGGCGGTGATGATGGTGCCGGCCTCGACGACTCCGTGGCTCTCGGGGGGCGTGCCGATCTCGGCTTCGCGGAGGAGGGAGGTCAGCTGGCGGATGCGGGCCTCGATCTTGCCCTGCTCGTCCTTCGCGGCGTGGTAGCCGCCGTTCTCCTTCAGGTCGCCCTCCTCGCGGGCGACCTCGATGCGCTTGGCGATCTCCTCGCGTCCGTTGGTGGACAGCTCGGTGAGCTCCGCCTCGAGGCGGTCGTACGACTCCTGGGTCATCCAGGTCACCTGTGACTGGTCGGCCATGGTGGGCTCCTGCTCTGCGGGCCGCGCTCGCGGCGCCCGGCAGCACCGTGCGGAGGTGTCCGCGTCCGGCGGTGGGGACGGCCGGCGTCAGGCGGCGGTGGGAATGGCGAGGCCCCGACGAGTCCGTCAGGGCTTCGGGCAAGCCTACGGGAGCCAGCAGGAGGAGATCAAACCTGTGTTCGCGAGCTCGGTGGTGCGGACGGTCTCCGTGTAGGAGCGGAAGCGCTCCGTCGTGGCGGGGTACTCCACGACCAGCCAGCCGACCACGGCGGACTGCTCGTTGAGGGCCTGGACCGCGCAGGCGACTTCGCGGCCGACGGGCGCGGTGAGGTCGAAGGAGACGGTGACGGTGCGGTCGTCGACGACCTGGTGCGCGGTGTCCTGGACGTCCACTCCTCCGCGTGCTCCGTCGAGTCCGGCCCAGACGACCCAGGCGGCGAAGACGGCGACGAAGGCGAGCGCGACGCCGCCGAAGAGCCAGCGGTTGCCGCGGCGGGTGCGCGTCGTGCGGCCGTAGCGGGTGGCGAGGGGTCCGGCGGCGCGGACGGCGTCCGGATCGAGCGCGGGCGCGGCGGCTCCCTCGACGCTCTCGGACGTGCGGGCGGCCACGGAACTCCCTGGGTGATGCGTCTACTCTGGACGGGTGGCGCGCGTCCTTCGCGGACGGGAGCGCCGATCCCATTAAACCCCGAGGAATCGAGCGATCGTGTCCCAGGCCGTCGAGGTCTCCGTCGATTCGGAGGTGCGGGACACTCCGCGCCTCCTCGCCGTGCACGCCCATCCTGACGACGAGTCGAGCAAGGGCGCGGCGACGCTGGCCGCCTACGCCTCGCGGGGCGCCGAGGTCATGGTGGTCTCCTGCACCGGAGGCGAGGCCGGCTCCGTGCTGAACGAGGGCCTCGAGGCCCGCGCGCACGCCGAGCGCGACATCGGCGGCCTCCGCCGGTACGAGATGGCGGCCGCTCGCGAGGCGCTCGGCGTCGAGCACGCCTGGCTCGGCTTCGTCGACTCCGGCATGCCCGAGGACGGGAAGGTCGACGCCGCGTCGTTCGCGGGCCTGCCGCTCGCCACGGCCGCCGCTCCGCTCGTGCGCCTGGTCCGCCGGTTCCGGCCGCACGTGATCATCAGCTACGACGAGAACGGCGGCTACCCGCACCCCGACCACATCCGCGCCCACCAGGTCGCCGTCGAGGCGTACCGCGCGGCGGGCCTCGCCGAGGAGTACCGGGGCACGGGCGCTCCGTGGTCGATCTCGAAGCTGTACTACGACCGCGTCTTCAGCGGCCAGAAGCTGCGGGCGATCGCCGAGCACCTGCGCTCGATCGACCCGGAGGACCCGCGCCTGTCGGTCTTCGAGGAGATGAAGCGCTGGAACGAGGACACCCCGTACCTCGCGACCACGCGGGTCGTGATCTCCGGCTTCCACGATCGGCGCGATGCGGCCCTGCTGGCCCACGCCAGCCAGGTCGCTCCGGACAACGCCTTCTTCTTCCTCCCGCACGAGGCGATCGACGCCGCCTGGCCGACCGACGACTTCCAGCTCGTCGAGAGCCGGGTCGACGCGCCGACGCCCGAGACGGATCTCTTCGCCGGTCTCGACCTGGCCGAGCTCGCCCCGGGCCCGACCGCGGTCGTCCCGCCGATCGCTCCCGACCCCGAGCCCTCGGGGGACGCCCCGGTGTCCCCGGAGCCCGACGGCTCCGGCGTCGTCGTCGCCGACGAGGTGCGCGCGTGATCGCCGGGCTGCTCGAGGGCGCCCAGCGCGCCGTCGTCCTCGCCTCCACGACGGTGCCGACCCCGGGTCCCGAGTTCAACGAGGACACGGTCACGCCGGGCCTCTTCGGCTTCATCACGATGCTCGTGATCGCTCTGGCCGCCGTCCTCCTCGCGCTCGACATGGTCCGGCGCGTGCGGCGCACCACCTACACCGCCCAGGTGAAGGAGCGGCTCGACGCCGAGGAGGCGGAGCGCAACGAGGGCTGAGCCCGGGCTGCACCGGTGGGCCCGGGCCCTGCTAGGCGTTGTAGGCGGGGTGGAGCGAGACGATCAGCGCCGCCGTCCAGTGGCAGAGGAACGCCACGGCCGTGAGCGCGTGGAAGATCTCGTGGAAGCCGAAGACGCCCGGGACCGGGTTGGGCTTCTTGATCCCGTAGATCACGGCTCCGGCGGAGTAGCAGAGCCCGCCGGCGAGGACGAGCACCATCATCGTCGCGCTGGCCTCGAAGAGCGGACCGAGGTACATCACGGCCGCCCAGCCCAGCAGCAGGTAGAGCGGCACGTAGAGCCAGCGCGGTGCGCCGATCCAGAAGACGCGGAAGCCGATCCCGAGCAGCGCCCCCGCCCAGACCAGGACCAGCAGGAGCGTGCCCTGCGCGGGCGGCAGGGCGAGCACGGCCAGCGGCGTGTAGGTGCCGGCGATCAGCAGGAAGATGTTGGCGTGGTCGATCCGCTTGAGGATCATCTTCGTCCGCGGCTTCCAGTCGAAGCGGTGGTACAGAGCGGAGTTGCCGAAGAGCAGGAGCGACGTGGTCGCGAACACCGCGGCCGCCCACTTCGCCGCGGTCCCCTCCGCGACCACGATCAGCACCACTCCGGCGACGATCGCGAGCGGGAAGAGGCCGGCGTGGATCCAGCCGCGCCAGGTGGGCCGGACCTCCGACGAGGAGTCGTGCTCGATCGCGTCCTCGACGAGGGGGAGGGCGGGCAGGTCCGGGCCGTCCGCTCCGACGGCGTCTCCGCCGCGGGCGGTGCGGGCGCGGGGATCGGACGGGGGAGGCGTCGGCCGCTGGCTCATGCCGGACAGACTACGACGCCGTCCCGGGCCGACGCCGAGCGCCGCCGGGCTTCGAGGAGCGCCCCGGGTCGACTACCGTGTCACTGTGCCGAAGCCGAGACTGCCTGTGGGAAGGGACCTCCTCTACGGCGTCTACAAGAAGCGCCTCCGCTCGAGCCTTCCCCCCGACTCCCTGCCGAACCACGTCGCGATGATCATCGACGGCAACCGGCGCTGGGCGCGGCAGCGGGCCCTCGAGACCGCCGCGCACGGCCACCGGGCCGGCGCCGCCAAGGTGCACGAGTTCCTGCAGTGGTGCGACGAGCTCGGCGTGCGCCACGTCACCCTCTACCTGCTCTCGCAGGACAACCTCGTCGGCCGCGACAGCAGCGAGCTGACCGAGCTGATCGCGATCATCGCCGACCTCGCCGAGGAGGTCTCGCAGCAGCCCGACTGGCGCGTGCAGCACGTCGGCTCCGACGAGGGCCTCCCGCCCTCGCTCGTGGCCGCGCTCGACACGGCGGAGGCGCGCACCGCCTCCCACACGGGCCTGCACGTCAACCTCGCGGTCGGCTACGGCGGGCGGCACGAGATCGCCCAGGCCGTGCGGAGCATCCTGGAGGAGCACGGCAAGCGCGGCTCCTCCATCGAGGACGTCGCGGGCCTGCTGACCCCGGAGCTCATCGGCGAGCACCTGTACACCAGCGGGCAGCCCGACCCCGATCTGGTCATCCGCACCTCGGGGGAGCAGCGCCTCTCCGACTTCATGCTCTGGCAGAGCGCGCACAGCGAGTTCTACTTCATGGAGGCGCTCGGCCCCGACATCCGCGAGGTCGACTTCCTCCGCGCGCTCCGCGACTACGCCGGACGGCACCGCCGCTTCGGCAGCTGACCTCGCGGCTCCTGCCGCACCACCGACCGGAAGGGCCGGCATGAGCTCGAACGAGGCCACCTCCACCACGACCGAGGACTACCTCGCCGGCTTCGGCGAGGAGACCGGGTACCTCGACTTCGGCCGGGTGGGCCCGCTCTCGGCGACCGTCGCCGCCGAGCAGGAGGCGGCCGTCGAGCTGCTGGTGCGCGCGCGCAGCGGCACCCTCGACGAGCTGTTCCGGCAGGACGAGCGCGTCCGGGAGGCGGCGGCGGCGCTCGTGCGCGTCCCCGCCGACAGCGTCGTCTTCCAGCCCAACACCTCGACCGGCCTCCTGCACGCGCTGTTCGGCGCCTCGGGCGCGGTGCTGCTGTCGGCCGCGGAGTTCCCGAGCCTGCCGTTCGCGGCGGTGCGCTCGGCGCAGGCTCTCGGCTCGGTGGAGCCCCGCTGGCTGCGGACCGAGCAGGGACGGGTGACGCCGGAGGCGGTCCGCGAGCAGCTCACGGACGACGTGACGACCGTCGCGGTGAGCCTGGTCGACTCCCGCACCGGCTACCTCGCGGACGTCGCGGCGATCCGCGACGTGATCGGCGACCGGATGCTCGTCCTCGACGCGATCCAGGGCTTCGGCGTCGTCGACGCGCCCTACGAGCTGGCGGACGTGGTCGTCACCGGCGGCCAGAAGTGGCTCCGCGCCGGCTGGGGGACGGGCTTCCTCGCGCTCAGCGAGCGGGCGCTGTCGCGGCTGACCCCGGTGCTCTCCGGCTGGACGGGATCGGAGCAGGCGGAGCCGTGGGACGAGGTGGCTCCGCCGCGCGGCGACGCCCGCGCCTTCAGCATCAGCAACCCGGACCCGATCGCCCAGGCCCGGCTCGCGTCGGCGCTGGAGGAGGTCGCCGCGGTCGGGCAGTCGACGATCGCCGCGCTCGTGGCGGAGCGGGTCAGCGCGATCGTCGACCTCGCGGACGAGTTCGGACTGGCGGTCGTGGGCTCCCGCGGCGAGCACGAGCGCGCCGGCATCGTGGTCGTCGAGCCGGAGCCGGAGGAACTGGCCCCGCTGGCAGCCTCCCTCGCCGCGCACGGCGTGACCGCGCGGCTGCGTCCGAGCACTGTCCGCTTCAGCGCGCACGCCGGCACCACCGACGCGACCCTCGCGCTGCTCCGCGCCGCCCTGATCTCGTCGGCCACGAGCATCGACTACTAGGCCGGATTCCGCGCGTTCACACACTGGTTACACATTCGTAGCGGTGAGAAGCACACGGATGTCATTCGCCGGGTTAGGTTCGAGTCATCAGGTACAGCGCCTGGTCGAGACGGCCACAGAAGTACGGCTCGACATCGCGCAGACGCCGAAGGGACACTGCGCGGTGCACGACACGCACCGATGAGACCGGCTCGAGGACATGAGCCGGGGGCTCCGGCCCCCGGAGTGTGGAGAGTCGTCGTGACAGTTCCCCAGGGCATGGATCCGCAGACCGGGACGCAGGGCGGCGTCCACCGGCGTGTCCAGCACGGCTCCTCGGATCCGGCCGATCAGCTCCTCCGCACCTACGTCCTGGACACCTCGGTGCTGCTGTCGGATCCCTCCTCGATGTTCCGGTTCGCGGAGCACGCCGTCGTGCTGCCGATCGTCGTCATCAGCGAGCTCGAGGGAAAGCGCAACGATCCCGAGATCGGCTACTTCGCCCGGCAGGCCCTGCGCCGCCTCGACGAGCTGCGCGTGCAGCACGAGCGCCTCGACTTCCCCATCGCCGTCGGCCGGGGCGGCACGCTCCGCGTCGAGCTCAACCACTCGAACATGTCGGTGCTGCCGAGCGGACTCCAGATGGGCGACAACGACGCGAGGATCCTCGCCGTCGCGCTCAACCTGCAGAGCGAGGGCGCCGCGGTCACCGTCGTGTCCAAGGACATGCCGATGCGCGTGAAGGCCGCCTCCATCGGCCTCGCCGCGGAGGAGTACCTGGCCGAGCAGGCCCCCGAGTCCGGTTGGACCGGCATGGACGACGTGACGCTCGGCGGCGACGCGATGAGCGAGCTCTACGACCGCGAGCGGCTCTTCACGGACGTCGTGGCCGACATCCCGGTCAACACCGGGCTCGTCGTCCACTCCGACCGCGGCTCCGCTCTCGCGAGGGTCACCGGCAAGCGGCAGATCACGCTGGTCCGCGGCGACAAGGACGTGTTCGGCCTGCACGGGCGGTCGGCGGAGCAGCGGCTCGCGATCGACCTGCTGCTCGACCCGGAGGTCGGCATCGTCTCGCTCGGCGGCCGGGCCGGCACCGGCAAGTCGGCGCTGGCGCTCTGCGCGGGCCTGGAGGCGGTGCTGGAGAAGCGCCAGCACAAGAAGATCATGGTCTTCCGGCCGCTCTACGCGGTGGGCGGCCAGGACCTCGGCTTCCTGCCCGGCGACGCGGCCGAGAAGATGAACCCCTGGGCGCAGGCGGTCTTCGACACGCTCGGGGCGCTGGTGTCGCAGAACGTGCTCGACGAGGTGATCGAGCGCGGGATGCTCGAGGTGCTGCCGCTCACGCACATCCGCGGGCGCTCGCTGCACGACGCGTTCGTGATCGTCGACGAGGCGCAGTCGCTGGAGCGGAACGTCCTGCTCACGGTGCTCTCGCGGGTCGGGCAGAACTCCCGGGTGGTGCTGACCCACGACGTGGCGCAGCGCGACAACCTCCGGGTCGGCCGGCACGACGGGGTCGCCTCCGTGATCGAGACGCTGAAGGGCCACCCGCTGTTCGCGCACGTCACGCTGACCCGCTCCGAGCGCTCGGCGATCGCCGCTCTGGTCACCGAGATGCTGGAGTCGAACGAGCTCGCCTGACGGGCTCGCCGTGCGTCCGGCCCGTGGGATCCGAGGATCCCCGGGCCGGGCGCGTCCCTGCAGGGCACCGGGGCGTAGCGTGGACGGGTGAGCATCCTCGACGATGCGCTCCTCGAGCGCTTCCGCACCCGCGCGGCCGACTACGACGAGCGCAACGCGTTCTGCGCGGACGACCTGGAGGAGCTGCGCTCGATCGGGTACCTGGCGCTGCTCGTCCCCGAGGAGCTCGGCGGTGCCGGCCTCGGCCTGGAGCAGGCGGCCGCCGAGCAGACGCGCCTCGCGACGGCCGCGCCCGCGACCGCGCTCGCCGTCAACATGCACCTGGTCTGGACAGGGATCGCGCGACTCCTGCTCGAGCGGGGCGACGACTCCCTCCGCTCGGTTCTCGTCGACGCCGCGGCGGGTCACGTCTTCGCCTTCGGCAACAGCGAGGCGGGCAACGACCTGGTGCTCTCGGACTCGCTGACGCGGGCGGAGCCGCTCGGGGACGGCGGCTACCGCTTCACCGGCACGAAGGTCTTCACCTCCCTCGCGCCCGCCTGGACGCGGCTCGGCGTGTTCGGCCGCGACGACAGCGGGTCGGAGCCGCGGCTCGTGCACGGTTTCGTGCACCGTGAGAGCCCGGAGTCTCCGGTCGCCGGGCTCGAGGTCCGCGACGACTGGGACACGCTCGGCATGCGGGCGACCCAGAGCCGCACGACGGTGCTCGGCGGCGTCGTCGTCCCGGCCGAGCGGATGATCCGCTCGCTGCCCGTCGGACCGACCGCCGACCCCTTCGTCTTCGCCGTCTTCGCGGCCTTCGAGCTGCTGATCTCCTCGGTCTACCTCGGTGTCGCGCAGCGCGCGCTCGACCTCGCCGTCGCCTCCGTCCGCCGACGGACCTCCCTCCGGGCGGGAGGGCGGCCACTGGCGGAGGACCCCGAGGTGCGGCACCGGGTGGCTGAGGCCGGGATGCTGCTCGACGGGCTCGAGGCGCCCCTGCGCTCGGCGGCGGCCGACGTGGACGCGCTCGTCGACCGGGGCGCGCGCTGGTTCCCGTCGCTGGTGGGGGTGAAGATCCGCACCACGGAGGGAGCGCTCCGCGTGGTCGAGAGCGCCGTCCGGATCGCGGGCGGGTCGGCGTACCAGCGCAGGTCGGAGCTCGGCCGCCTCTACCGCGACGTGCTCGCCGGGCAGTTCCACCCCTCCGACGACGCGTCGGCTCACGGCGCCTGGGCGTCGCTCCTGCTGGGACCGCTGCCTCCGCGCGACTGAGGCCGGGGAGGGACCCGCCGCCGCCCGAGCACACCGGCGGGCCGCCCTGTGGAGAACTCCGACGCCCCGAGGGCGTCGCCCCCTAGTCTCGGCGGATGCTCCGCGGATCTCTGCTCGACCGGGCCGCCCTGCTCCTCGGCGCCCTGGTGCTCCTCCTGATCGGGGCCCCGCACCTGGGCCGGGCGCCCGGCCTCGTCCCGGTGGCGCTCGCGAGCGTGCCGTTGGTGCTGGCGGACGTGCGCGGGCACCGGCTCCCGAACGCGGTCACGCTCCCGCTGCTGGTGGTCGGAGCCGTCCTCGCGCCCACGGCGGGGACGCTTCTCGCCGTCCTCGCGACGGTGCTGTGCCTGGGCGTGCTGCATGCGGCGGGCGGGCTGGGCCTCGGCGACGTGAAGCTCCAGGCGGCCCTCGCACCGCCGCTCGCGGCTCTCGGACCCGAGCAGGTCGTCGCCGCGCCCGCTGTCGGCTTCGCGGTGGCAGGGCTGTGGGTGCTCGTGCTGCGCGTCCGCGGACGGGTCGCGTTCGGACCGTTCCTGCTCACGGGGTTCTGGCTGGTGCTCTGACGGCCCGCCTCCGCGCCGAGCGCAGGGACGGGCCGTCGGAGGGCCGGGCTCAGCCGGGGTGGGTCATCGACATGACGTCGAGGGCGCTGTCGAGCTGCTCCTCCGTCACCTCGCCGCGCTCGACGAAGCCGAGGTCCACGACCGACTCTCGGACGGTGATCCCCTTGGCGACCGAGTTCTTCGCGACCTTGGCGGCGGCCTCGTAGCCGATCACCTTGTTGAGCGGCGTGACGATCGAGGGGGAGGACTCGGCGAGGGCGCGGGCGTGCTCGACGTCGGCCTCGAGGCCGTCGACGGTCTTGTCGGCGAGCAGCACGGCGGAGTTCGCGAGCAGGCGGATCGACTCCAGCAGCGCCGTCCCCATGACGGGGATCGCGACGTTGAGCTCGAAGGCGCCCGAGGCGCCCGCCCAGGCGATGGTGGCGTCGTTGCCGATCACGCGCGCGCAGACCATGAGGACGGCCTCCGGGATCACCGGGTTCACCTTGCCGGGCATGATCGAGGATCCGGGCTGGAGGTCGGGGATCCGCAGCTCTCCGAGGCCGGTGTTGGGGCCGGAGCCCATCCAGCGGAGGTCGTTGTTGATCTTGGTCAGGCTCACCGCGAGCACGCGCAGCGCTCCGGAGGCCTCGACCAGCGAGTCCCGCGCGCCCTGGGCCTCGAAGTGGTTGCGGGCCTCGGTGACGGGCAGGCCCGTCTCCTCCGCGAGGCGCACGATGACCTTCTGCGGGAATCCGGCGGGGGTGTTGATCCCGGTGCCGACCGCGGTGCCGCCGAGCGGGACCTCGGCGACGCGGGGGAGCGCCGACTGCACGCGCTCGATGCCGAGGCGGATCTGCGCGGCGTAGCCGCCGAACTCCTGGCCGAGCGTGACCGGGGTGGCGTCCATCAGGTGGGTGCGGCCGGCCTTGACGACCTCGGCCCACTGCTCCGCCTTGACCTCGAGCGACTCGGCGAGCTGCTCGAGCGAGGGGATCAGCGACTCGATGAGCGCGCCGGTGACGGCGACGTGGACCGAGGTGGGGAACACGTCGTTGGAGGACTGCGAGGCGTTGACGTGGTCGTTCGGGTGCACGGTGCGTCCGAGGGCCGTGGTCGCCAGCGAGCCCAGCACCTCGTTCATGTTCATGTTCGAGGACGTGCCCGAGCCGGTCTGGTAGACGTCGATCGGGAAGTGCGCGTCGTAGCCGCCCCTGACGACGAGGTCGGCCGCGTCGGCGATCGCCGTGGCGATGTCGGCGTCGAGCACGCCCAGCTCGGCGTTGGCCAGCGCCGCCGCCTTCTTGATGCGCGCGAGGGCCGCGATCTGGGCCGGCTCGAGGCCCGCACCCGAGATCGGGAAGTTCTCGACCGCCCGCTGGGTCTGCGCGGCGTAGAGGGCGTCGCGGGGGACCCGCACCTCGCCCATCGTGTCGTGCTCGATGCGGAAGTCGCCGGAGTCGTCGGTCGGGGAGTGATCCACCACGCTGTGTTCGTCCTTGTCTGATCGGTTGGTGCTGTGCTGTCCGGAGCCGCTCACGCGGGATCCGATCCCACCGCGCTCGGAGCGGCGGCGGAGGAGGCCGAGCCGGAGTCGCGCTCCAGCTCGGAGACGTAGGGGCTGAGCTCGGGCGGATCGATGCCGAGCACGACATCGGACATCACGGTGCCGTCCGAGAGCCGGTAGTTGGCGCCGACGAGGGCGAGCCGCCCGGTCGCGACAGCGTCGGCGATCAGCGGGGAGCGCTGGAGCAGCTCGGCGACCGTGTCGCGCAGGTGCTCGCGGCCGACGGCCAGCGCATCGGTCGCCGACGGGTCGACGAGCACGCGGCCGTCCGGCTGAGCACCCACGAGGCGGCGCACCGCGGGGATGATCGGCTCGATCAGGTGCTCGATGTGCGGGGGGAGCCGCTCGGCGCCGGGCGCCTGCGACTGGATCGCCGCCCGGACCGCTCCGCACTCGTCGTGGCCGAGCACGAGCAGCACCTTCACGCCGAGAACGGCGACGCCGTACTCCAGCGAGCCGATGATGGAGTCGGCGATCACCTGGCCGGCGTTGCGGACGACGAAGAGGTCGCCGAGCCCCAGGTCGAAGATGATCTCGGCCGCGAGGCGGGAGTCGCTGCAGCCGAAGAGCGCGGCGAGCGGGGCCTGCGCGGCGGCGAGCTCGGCGCGGCGCTCGACGTCCTGGCGGGGGTGGCGGGGCTCGCCGGCGACGAAGCGCTGGTTGCCGCGGAGCATCTCCTTCCAGACCCACGCCGGCGGGCGGGACTCGCGGGGGACGGTGCTGCTGGTTCCGAGGCTCATCGAGACTTCTCCTGGCCGATCTGCGGGGTGATGGCGTCCACGACCCGGCGGATCTCGTCCGTCGGGGCCGTGCCGTAGACGAGGTAGGTGCTGGAGCCCTCCGTCGTCTCGAGTGCGTAGGGCGTGTTGCCGGTGTCGTCGCCGGAGTCGCGGTGGTCGTAGACGGTCCAGTCGCGGCCGTCGATCGTCTCGACGCCGGTCGCCGCCCGGCGGTCGAGCTGCGTCGCGACCCAGGCCGCGTCCGCGTCGAGCCCCTGGCTCAGGCCGATGTAGCCCGCCTTCGGGGTGATCAGGCCGACGTACCAGTAGTCGGTGCCGTTCTCGCGGCGGAGCTCGGCCGCGTTGGACTTCCAGCCCTCGGGCAGGGTGGGGACGGCGAGCGTCTGCTCCTCGCCCAGCTGGACCTGCGCGGCGACGCGGGGGACATCGACCGAGGAGAGCTCCACGGTGTCGCCGCGGGGGACGAGCAGGACGATGAGCGCCACGGCGCCGACGGTCGCGAGCAGCGAGAAGACGAGGTTGTTGACCGTCTTGCGCTGACGGTAGAGCCGGGAGTTCTCGGCCTTGCGTGCGGCCGTCTCGGCCGCCGTCTCCGGGCGCCCGAGCTCGGCGACGACCCGCGCGGGCTTCGCGCGGCTCATCCGGCGGCCGCCCCTCCGGAGCGGGCCGCGTCCAGCCGGGCGCGTGCTCCGATCAGCCACTCCTCGCAGCGGGCGGCGAGGGCCTCGCCGCGCTCCCACAGGGCGAGCGAGCGCTCGAGGGTAGAGCTGCCCTGCTCGAGCTCGGACACGACGCGGACGAGCTCGTCGCGCGCCTGCTCGTAGGAGAATCCCGAGACGTCGGAGTCGGTCGCCGGGGCGTCGGGGGAGTCTGGCATGGGTCTGATCCTATCGATCGGGGCTGAGGGGGACGGGTGGCGCGTCGGGCTCAGGACCGGCCGGCGGGATCGCCGGTAGGCCCCTCGGAGCGGGCGCCGACGGCCCCCTCCGCGAGCGTGAGGACGAGTGCGCCGCCGGCCGGTGCGTCGCCGGGCGCCCGGACGACGTGCCCGGCCGCGTTCTGGACGATCGCGTAGCCGCGGTCGAGGGTGTGCTGGGGGGAGAGGGCGCGCAGGTGGCCGTGCAGGCGCTCGACCTCGAGGTGCGCGCGCTCGAGGCGGCGGTCCACCAGCTCGGCGCCGCGCGCCACCCAGCGGGTCAGCTCCTCGGAGTGCCGGTCGACCAGCACGTGCGGCTGGGCGAGCACCGGCCGCGAGCGCAGCTGCGAGAGCCGGTCGATCTCGTGCGAGACGAGCCCGCTCACGCGGCCGGTCATCCGCAGTCGGGCCTGCTGCACGCGCAGCAGTTCGTCGGAGACGTCGGGCACGACCCTCTTCGCGGCGTCGGTGGGAGTGGAGGCGCGCAGGTCGGCGACGTCGTCGAGCAGCGGGCGGTCGGCCTCGTGGCCGATCGCGCTGACGACCGGAGTGGAGCAGGCGGCGACGGCGCGCACGAGCGCCTCGTCGCTGAAGCCGAGCAGGTTCTGGAAGTCACCGCCTCCGCGGGCGATCACGATCACGTCGATGCTGTCGTCGGCCTCGAGGGTCCGCAGGGCCGAGAGCACCTCCGGGACCGTCCGGTCGCCCTGCACGGCCGAGTGGACCACCCGGAAGCGCACGGCCGGCCAGCGCAGCTGCGCGTTCCGCAGCACGTCCTTCTCGGCGTCCGAGTCCTTGCCGGTGATGAGGCCCACGCCGTGCGGGAGGAACGGCAGCGGCTTCTTGCGGGAGGCGTCGAACAGCCCCTCCGACGCGAGCTGCCGGCGGAGCCGCTCGAGCTTCTCCAGCAGATCGCCCAGGCCGACGTGGCGCATCTCGAAGACCTGCATCGAGAGCGTGCCGCCCTTGACCCAGTAGTTGGGCTTCACCAGCGCGATGACCCGATCGCCCTGCTTGAGGTCGGCCGGGAGGCGGCTCCGCACCGACGACCAGACGGTGAAGCCGACCGTCGCGTCTCCGGACAGGTCCTTCAGCTTCCCGTAGACGTTGCCGCCGGACGCGCCCCACTGGGTGATCTCGCCCTCGACCCACGCGGTGCCGAGGCGCTCGATCCAGCCCTTGATCTTGCTGGCGAGCAGGCCGACCGGCCAGGGTGCGTCGGCGGTGGGTGGGGCGTCGGTCATCGCTGCCTCTGCTCGGAGGGACGGGGGGAGCGGGAGTGCCCTCCCGCGACGACAACGGTACGGGACGGGTCCGACACCGGGACGGCCCGGGCACAGGATGCACCACGTAGAATCAGGGGGTGAGCCAAGTCCCGATCAGCCTGCCCATGCCGCGCATGCCCCGCGCCACAGGGCGTCTGCGCGACGTCCCCGTCGAGGGCCGCAAGCGCGTCCTCCTCGCCGCGCCCCGCGGCTACTGCGCCGGAGTCGACCGCGCGGTCGTCGCCGTCGAGAAGGCCATCGAGCACTACGGTGCCCCGGTCTACGTGCGCAAGCAGATCGTGCACAACGTGCACGTCGTCTCCACGCTCGAGAGCCAGGGTGCCATCTTCGTCGACGAGGTCGACGAGGTGCCCGAGGGATCGCACATCGTCTTCAGCGCGCACGGCGTCTCACCGGCCGTCGTCCAGGGCGCGGCCGACCGCAGTCTCCAGGCGATCGACGCGACCTGCCCCCTGGTGACGAAGGTGCACCGCGAGGCCGTCCGCTTCGCGCGCGACGACTTCGAGATCCTCCTCATCGGCCACGAGGGCCACGAAGAGGTCGAGGGCACCGCGGGCGAGGCTCCCGATCACGTCACCCTCGTCGGCAGCCCCGACGACGTGCCGAACATCGTCGTGAAGGACCCGGACAAGGTCGTCTGGCTCTCGCAGACGACGCTCTCGGTCGACGAGACGATGGAGACGGTGCGCCGTCTCCGCGAGCGCTTCCCCAACCTGCAGGACCCGCCGAGCGACGACATCTGCTACGCCACGCAGAACCGCCAGGTCGCGATCAAGAAGGTCGCCGCGGGCGCCGAGCTGGTCATCGTCGTCGGCTCCGCGAACTCCTCCAACTCCGTGCGCCTCGTCGAGGTCGCCCTCGAGTACGGCGCGAAGGCCGCCTACCGGGTCGACTACGCGAGCGAGATCAAGCAGGAGTGGCTTGAGGGCATCCGCACCGTCGGCGTCACCAGCGGCGCCTCGGTGCCCGAGGTGCTCGTCCAGGAGGTCCTCGACGACCTCGCCGCCGCCGGGTACGGCGATGTCGAGGAGGTCAAGACGGCGGAGGAGGACCTGATGTTCTCGCTCCCCAAGGAGCTGCGCAAGGACGTCGCCGGCAAGCGCGACGCCCGCGGCGTCGGTGGACGCATCAGCGCGGGAGCGGGCGCCTAGAGCGTTCCGGCCCGGACACGGAAGAGGCCGCCCTCCCTCGGGAGCGGCGGCCTCTTCCGTGTGCGGTGGAACGGGGATCGACGCTAGACGTCGGTGCCGGCGCCGCCCTGCGAGCCCGACATGCGCGTGACGTACTCCGCGAACGTCGGGTCACCCAGGATGGCGATCGCCGCGACGATCAGGGAGAGCAGCACGGTCGCCGCGATCCCGAGGATCGGGACGAGCACGGCGCGCTTGCCGGCGCGGAGCCGCCGGATCGAGATCCACACCGCGAAGGCGACGATCAGCGACTGCGCGAGCGCCACCACGACGCCGAGGATCCGTGCGAGCTCCGGCGACGCGTAGGTGCCGATGCCCTGGGAGCGGTAGAGCTCCTGGAGGGTCGTCGCGAAGCTCGAGGGATCGAGCAGCGTCGGCACGGCGAAGAACACGCCGAGCGCGAGCAGCACGATCGTGAGCAGGCGGTCGACGGGATGCGCGACGGGCTTCGCGGCCGGAGCGGTCGCGGGCCTCGGATCGGTCTCCGACCCCCTCGGGTCGGGGACGACCACGGCGTCCTCCGGCGGCTGCCACGACCAGCCGGGCGGCGCGTACTCGCCGTACTGCGGCTCCGGACGCCTGTCGCCCGGCTGATCGTGTGCGTTCGTCACGGAGCGGTGCCCTACTTCCCGGAGTTCCCGGCCGAGCCGAGCTGACGGGTCGCCTCGGCGACGCGCGCGGCCATCGCGGTCTCGGCGATCTTGCCCCACGAGCGCGGGTCGTAGACCTTCTTGTTGCCGACCTCGCCGTCGACCTTGAGGAAACCGTCGTAGTTCTTCAGCACGGTGTCCGCGACGGAGCGGCTGAACGCGTACTGCGTGTCGGTGTCGATGTTCATCTTGACGACGCCGTTGCGGACCGCCTCGGCGATCTCCTCGTCGGTCGAGCCCGAGCCGCCGTGGAAGACGAGGTCGAGGGGGAGCGCGCCGGTGCCGTACTTCGCCTGCAGGCCGTCCTGGATCTCGCGGAGCAGCTCCGGGCGCAGGCGGACGTTGCCCGGCTTGTAGACGCCGTGGACGTTGCCGAAGGTGAGGGCGGCCATGTAGCGGCCCTGCTCGCCGAAGCCGAGGGCCTCGACGGTCGCGATCGCGTCGTCGAGCGTGGTGTAGAGGTGCTCGTTGATGTCGTGCGAGACGCCGTCCTCCTCGCCGCCGACGACGCCGATCTCGACCTCGAGGATGGCGTTGATGTTCTTGACGCGCGGGAGGATCTCCTTCGCGATGGCGAGGTTCTCGTCGAGCGGGATCGCGGAGCCGTCCCACATGTGCGACTGGAAGAGCGGCTCGCGACCGGCCTTGACCTCCTCCTCGGAGGCGGCGATCAGCGGGTAGACGAAGCCCTCGAGCGCGTTCTGCGGGCAGTGGTCGGTGTGGAGCGCGACCGTGACCGGGTAGTTCTTGGCGACCTCGGTCGCGAACCTCGCGAAGGCGATCGCGCCGGCCGCGCGGTTCTTCACGGTGTGGCCGGCGAAGTAGTCCGCGCCTCCGGTGGTGACCTGGATGATGCCGTCCGAGCCCGCCTCGGTGAGGCCCTGGAGGACCGCGTTGATCGTCTGCGACGACGAGACGTTGAACGCCGGGTAGGCGAAGCCGCCCGCCTTCGCCTTGTCGAGCATCTCTGCGTACTGGTCCGGGGTAGCGACGGGCATGGCATCTCCTTTGACGGATGAACGAAGGGGGGTCGGGCGAGGCCCGCGTCGCCGACGAGTCTAGCGAGGCGCCCCTCCGCGGTCCCTCCGCCCGTGGAGGGCCCTGGACTAGGCTTCGGGCAGGGATGGGGATCCGCTCCGCGGGTCCTGCGACGACGTGCACGAACTCGACGACGAAGGACTCCGCTCTGTGATCGACAACGACTCGCTCTACCTCCACCCCGACCGCAACCTCGGCATGGAGCTCGTCCGCGCCACCGAGGCCGCCGCGATCCGCGCCGTGCCCTTCATCGGCAAGGGCGACAAGAACGCCGCCGACGGCGCAGCGGTCGACGCCATGCGCACCTTCCTCGGGACCGTGAACTTCGACGGAGTCGTCGTGATCGGCGAGGGCGAGAAGGACAACGCGCCCATGCTCTTCAACGGCGAGCACGTCGGCAACGGCTCGGGGCCCGCCGCCGACATCGCCGTCGACCCGATCGACGGCACCTCGCTGACCGCGGCCGGGCGCCAGAACGCGCTCTCGATGATCGCCGTCGCCGACCGCGGCGCGATGTTCGACCCCTCCGCCGTGTTCTACATGGAGAAGATCGTCACCGGGCCCGAGGGCGTCGGGATCATCGACATCCAGCGCCCGATCGGCGAGAACATCCGCGCCCTGGCCCGCGCCAAGCGCAAGCCCGTCGAGGAGATGCGCATCGCGGTGCTGGACCGCCCGCGCCACGCTCAGCTGATCGAGGACATCCGCGCGGCCGGAGCCGGCACGCGCCTCCTGCTCGACGGCGACGTCGCGGGCGGCATCAACGCCGCTCGCCACGACTCCCGACTCGACATGTGCGTCGGCACCGGAGGCACGCCCGAGGGCATCATCACGGCCTGCGCCATCCGCGCGCTCGGCGGAGTGATCCAGGGCATCCTCCGCCCGAAGGACGACGACGAGCGCCAGCGCGCCATCGACGCCGGCCACGACGTCGATCGCGTCCTCCACGCCAACGACCTCGTCCGCAGCGACAACACCTACTTCGTCGCGACCGGAGTGACGAACGGCGGGCTCGTGAAGGGCGTGCGCAAGGAGGGCCACGTCATCACGACGGAGTCCATCGTGCTCCGCTCCCGCTCGGGCACCATCCGCCGCGTGACCGCCCAGCACCTCGCGGAGAAGTGGGTCTAGGCCGTCACGCTCTCTCAGAGACGCCGCACTGCTGCCGAGGCGCCGCCCCGCTGACGGCGCACTCGCCGAGTGCGGCGGCGTCTCGGCGTGCAAGACGCGGAAGGACACCGGCCTCGGTCACCGAGGCGAGCGGGCGGGGCCGCGGCGGGTCTCGAGACGCCTCGCGGGCGCTCCTCCGCCGAGCCGCGGAGGTGGAGCGCCGTCGCGAGCTGCGGTCGTCCGGGTGTCGAGCCGGATGGACGGCGCCGCTCGCGCCCGGCCTGCACGCCCGGTGCTCGCTCAGCGGGGACCCGGGACCCTACGCGCTCCGCTCGGACTCGTCGTCCGCGGCGAGCAGCTCGACGGCGGTGAGGCGGCGCGGCGAGGAGGCGACTCCTCCGACCGGGGCGATGACGCGCGACTCGTCGAGGGAGTCGAACTGGCGCGCGGTGACCAGCACGCGGCTCTCGAGCGAGCCGGCGAAGGCGTTGTAGGAGTCGACCGTCTTCTCGAGCGAGCGGCGCAGGCCCTCGGCGTGGTCGGCGAGGGTGCCGAGACGGGCGTAGAGCGTCTTGCCGAGGTCGAGCAGGCGCTTGGCGTCGTCGGTGAGCACGTCCTGCTGCCAGGTGTAGGCGACGGTCTTCAGCACCGACCACAGGGTCACGGGCGAGGCGAGGGCGACGCGCTTGCGGAACGCGTACTCGAGCAGGCTCGGGTCGGCGTCGAGCGCGCTCGCGAGCAGCGGCTCGCTCGGCACGAACGCGATGACGAACTCGGGGCTCGCCGGGAGACCGGTCCAGTAGGAGCGGGCGGCCAGCGCGTCCACGTGGCCGCGGAGGGCGCGGACGTGCGCCCGCAGGAGCCCCGCGCGCCGCGCCTCCTCCTCGCCGCCGGCGCCCGCGGGGATCGCGCTCGCCTCCAGGTACGCGTCGAACGGCACCTTGGCGTCCACCGCGATCGCCTTGCCGCCGGGCAGGCGGACCACCATGTCGGCGCGGCCGCGGCCCGCCTCGCCCTCGAGCCCGAACTGCACGTCGAAGTCGACCCGCTGGGTGAGCCCGGCGGCCTCGACGACGTTCCGCAGCTGCGTCTCGCCCCAGGCGCCGCGGCTCGTGGTGGAGCGGAGCGCGGACGCGAGGGTCTCGGTCGTCGAGCGCAGCTGCTCGCCCGCCGCCCGCTGTCCCTCGAGCTGCTCGGTGATCGCCCCGAACTGGGCGGCGCGCTCGCGCTCGAGCCGGCCGACCGCCTCCTGCATGCCGCGCAGGCTCTCGGCGACGGGGGAGAGGGTCTGCAGGATGCGCGCGTCGTGCCGCTCGCGCTCAGCGACGACGCGCAGCTGCTCCTGGAGCTCGCGGATCTGATCGCGGGCGGAGCCGAGGTGCTCGCGGTGCTGCTCAACGACGGCCTCGTGCCGCTCCTCCAGGCCCTCCGCGCGGGCGCGGGCCGTCGCGAGGTCGAGGGCGAGGGCGGCGTCGGGCGTGCGGGAGCGGGCGAGGAGGACGGCCACGACTCCCGCGAGGAGCGCGCCGACCACCAGGCCGAGGACGAAGGAGAGATCCATGCCGCCGATGACACCACGCACCTCCGACATCGAGCGATCGACGCGCCACGACCACCGAACGAGGGCCAGGACGCCCTGCGACCGCCTCGTAGACTTCGCGATCATGGGGAATCACCACCGCTCATCGCGCCTGCTCACGGCCGCGCTCGCTCTCGCCGTCGGGCTCGGCACCGCCCTCGTCCCGATCACCTCCGCCTCCGCCGCCGAGGACGCGCCGTCGACCGTCTCGGTCGAGACCGGCGCTCTCGACGCGTCCCTCGACCGCGCCGACCTCGGCGTCCCGGACCAGTCGACGCAGTACAGCGCCGAGGAGACGAAGAGCTTCCGCGCCGGCTTCATCGTCAGCGACGCCCAGTTCTTCGACGGCGACGCGCTGAGCACCGGTCAGGTGCAGTCGCTCCTGAACGAGAAGGGCAGCCGGTGCTCCACCGCCGGCACCGCCCCCTGCCTCAAGAACTTCTCGCAGGCGACGCCGTCCAAGGCGGCGGACGCGATGTGCAGCGCCTACCAGGGCTCCGGCAGCGAGTCGTCGGCCTCGATCTTCACGCGCGTCGGCCTGGCCTGCGGCATCAACCCGCTGGCCCTGGTCGTGCTCGTGCAGAAGGAGCGGAGCCTCGTCACCGACGCGACCCCGAGCCCCGAGGACTACGCCAAGGCGACCGGCTACAACTGCCCGGACACCGCGGCGTGCGACCCCGGCTCGGCGGGCTTCTTCACGCAGGTCTACAGCGCGGCCCGCCAGTTCAAGCGCTACGCCAACCCGCCCGGCTCCGGCTCGAACTTCACCACCTACGCTCCGGGCACGACGCCGAACGTCGCCTACTACCCGAGCACCGCGTGCGGCTCCTCGCCGGTCACCATCCGCAACCAGGCCACGGCCGACCTCTACTACTACACGCCGTACCAGCCCAACGACTACGCGCTCACCGGCTCCGGCAACGCGGCCTGCGCGACCTACGGCAACATCAACTTCTGGTACCTCTTCAGCGACTGGAACCCGAACGGCACCCTGGCCAACGCCGGGATCGCCCCCGCGGGACGCGTCGACGCCCCGCGCATCTCGGGCAGCACCCTGAGCGTGTCCGGCTGGGCCGTCGATCCGACGACGCAGCAGGCCGCGCTGACCACGACGGTCACGGTGACCGGCCCCGACGGCACCCGCACGGTCCGCACGCAGACCGCGAACGGCGACCGCGGTGACATCCCGGGCGAGTACTCCGTCGCCGGCCGCGCCCACGGCTTCGGCGCCACCACGCCCGTCTCGGCACCCGGCACCTACCAGGTCTGCGTCTCCGCCGACTCCGTCGACTGGAACCGCTGGGTCGGCACGGGCGACTCCCGGGGCCCCGGCCGGAAGGATCTCGGCTGCTCGTCCGTGAGCACGTCGGCCGGGATCGACGTCTCGCGCCTGGCCGGCACGGACCGCCAGGGCACCGCCGTCGCGATCTCGAAGGCCGTCTTCCGCACGAACGTCCCGGTCGTCTACATCGCGACCGGCGCCAACTTCCCCGACGCCCTGAGCGCCGCCCCTGCCGCGGCCAAGCAGGGCGGTCCGCTGCTCCTGGTCGACCGGGACTCGATGTCGCAGCCCGTTCGCGACGAGCTCAGCCGGCTCAAGCCGGCGAGGATCGTCGTGGTCGGCTCCGCACTGAGCGTCGGCGACGGCCTGCTGAACCAGCTGAGGTCCTACTCGCCGACGGTGGACCGCATCGGAGGGAAGGACCGCTACGACACGTCCAGGCTCATCATCCAGAGCGCGTTCCCGGGCGGCTCGACGCGGGCCTGGCTCGCCACGGGCGAGAAGTTCCCCGACGCGCTCGGCGCGAGCGCCGCGGCCGGCTCCGTCGACGCGCCCGTCGTCCTCGTGAACGGCACCGGCAGCACGGCCGACGCCGTGACGAAGGGCATCCTCTCGAAGCTCAAGGTGCAGAACCTCACCATCGCGGGCAGCCCCCTGTCGGTGAGCGAGGGGATCAAGAACTCGCTTCCGGTGCCGACGATCACCCGCATCGGCGGAGTCGACCGCTACGACACCTCGGAGCAGCTGAACCGGGCAGCCTTCTCGAGGGCCGAGACCGTGTTCCTGGCGACGGGCGAGAACTTCCCCGACGCCCTCGCCGGAGCCACGGCGGCGGGCTACTCGAACAGCCCGCTGTTCGCCGTGCCGACGAACTGCGTGCCCCGCGCCGTCCTGACCGACATCGCGAAGTCGGGAGCTCAGCGGGTCGTCCTCCTCGGCGGTCCCACCACCCTCTCGGAGGACGTCGCGCGGCTCACCCCCTGCGGCTGATCGCCCGCGACCCCGCCACTAGCGTGGAGGGATGACCCCGACCGCACCGTCCCCGACCGGCCTCCGACGCCGGCGGGGCGGTGCGGTCGTCGTCGTCGCGGCGCTGGTGGCGCTCCTGCTGGGAGGCTCCGTCGACGGCACGCGCCTCGCCGCGGTGCCGTCCGAGCCGCAGACCGTCCGGCTGTGGACCTTCCTCCAGCCAGGCCCCGTCGCGGCCGACTTCGACCCGGGCGACCTGATCTCCGACGAGGTCTTCTTCGACGGCGACGGGCTCGGACCGCTCACGGTGCAGGCGTTCCTCGAAGCCCGCGTCCCCGACTGCGCGGGCGGGCCGGTGCCGTGCCTGCGGGACTACGCCGAGGACACCGCGGCGATCACGGCCGACGAGCAGTGCGACGCGCTGCCCGCCGGACGCGACGTCCCGGCCGCGGAGATCATCACCTCGGTCGCCGGCGCGTGCGACGTGAATCCGGCCGTCCTCCTGGTGCTGCTGCAGAAGGAGCAGTCGCTCGTGACCGATCCGGAGCCGAGCGAGCGGCAGTTCCGCAGCGCCACGGGCTACGGCTGCCCGGACACCGCGGACTGCGACACGGACTCCTACGGCTTCGCCGCGCAGGTGTACGGAGCGGCGTGGCAGTTCCAGCGCTACCGGAATCCGGACTCGAGCTTCGACTGGTACCCGGTCGGCGCGGCCGGCGACGTCCGCTACTCCCCGGACGAGTCCTGCGGCACCGCCCCGGTGACCATCGCCAACGCGGCCACGGCGGGTCTCTACTACTACACGCCGTACCAGCCGAACGCGGCGGCGCTCGCGAACCTCTACGGCGAGGGCGACGACTGCTCGGCCTACGGGAACCGGAACTTCTGGCGCATCTTCAGCACCTGGTTCGGCGACCCCCGCGGCTGAGCCGATCGTCTCGAGCCGGCTCGGCACGACGGACGTCAGGCGGCGACGGGGGCCTTCGGGCGCAGGCGCTTCACGGAGACGCCGGCCAGCTCGCCGAGCTCGGCCATGCTCGCGGCGCCGTGCCGCCGGGCCGCGTGCACGACGATCGCGGCGCACGCCTCGGCGTCGGCCGACGCGTCGTGGTGGCGGAAGTCCTCGAAGCCCGCGGCCATGGCGACGACGGGGAGGCGGTAGGAGTCGAGCTCGTACGTCTTGCGGGCGAGCTGCAGCGAGCAGAGGTAGTCATACTCGGGGTGCTCGAGGGAGGTCGCCGCGCAGGCTGCGCGGATGACGCCCATGTCGAAGCCGGCGTTGTGCGCGACGAACACGTCCTCGCCGGCGAAGGCCGCCAGGTCGGCGAACTGGTCGACCCAGGAGGCGGCGGCGTGCACGTCGTGCTTGCGGATGCCGTGGATCCGCGTGTTCCACTCGAGGAAGTCGTCGTACCCCAACGGCGGGCGGATGAGCCAGCCGGCGCGGTCGACGACGCGGCCGTCGCGGACCTTGACGAGCCCGACGGAGCACGCGGAGGCCCCGTGCGAGTTGGCGGTCTCGAAGTCGATGGCGGTGAAGTCTATGGGCACGCTCCAGCCTCTCACGCACCTCCGACGCCGCCGGGAGCGTCGCGCGCGCGTCGCCCCGAGCGGGCGGGAGCACCCGCCGGCCGCGGGCGGGCGCCTCCCGTTCCTCCGCGCCCCGCCCGCCCGGCCCTTCCGCCGCCACGCCGTAGGATGGATGCCCGTGGCTCTCACTATCGCAATCGTCGGTCTCCCCAACGTCGGCAAGTCGACGCTCTTCAACGCACTGACCAAGAACACGGTGCTCGCGGCGAACTACCCGTTCGCGACGATCGAGCCGAACGTGGGTGTGGTGAACCTGCCCGACTCCCGCCTCGAGGTGCTCGCCGGGATCTTCGGCTCCGAGCGCATCCTCCCGGCGCCCGTCTCCTTCGTCGACATCGCCGGCATCGTGCGCGGCGCGTCCGAGGGCGAGGGCCTGGGCAACAAGTTCCTCGCGAACATCCGCGAGGCCGACGCGATCGCGCAGGTCATCCGCGGCTTCGAGGACTCAGACGTCGTCCACGTCGACGGCAAGGTCGACGCCGCCAGCGACATGGAGACGATCAACACCGAGCTGGTCCTCGCCGATCTCCAGACCCTCGAGAAGGCCGAGGCCCGCTACGAGAAGGAGCTCAAGGGGAGGAAGATCGAGCCGATCGTGGTCGAGACCGCGAAGAAGGCGCGCGAGTTCCTCGACCAGGGCAAGCCGCTGTCGGCCTCCTCGATCGATCTGGAGCCGATCCGCGAGCTGGGCCTTCTGACCGCCAAGCCGTTCATCTACGTCTTCAACGTCGACGAGGCCGTGCTGACCGACGACGCCCGGAAGGCCGAGCTCGCGGCCCTGGTCGCGCCGGCGAAGGCGATCTTCCTCGACGCGAAGATCGAGTCCGAGCTGATCGACCTCGACGAGGCCGACGCCGCCGAGATGCTCGAGTCGACCGGCCAGACGGAGTCGGGCCTCAACCAGCTCGCGACCATCGGCTTCGACACCCTGGGCCTCCAGACGTACCTCACGGCCGGCCCGAAGGAGACGCGCGCCTGGACCATCGGGAAGGGCTGGACCGCGCCCCAGGCCGCCGGTGTCATCCACACCGACTTCCAGAAGGGTTTCATCAAGGCCGAGATCATCTCGTTCGACGACCTCGTCGAGACCGGCTCGATCGCCGAGGCCCGCGCGAAGGGCAAGGCCCGCATCGAGGGCAAGGACTACGTGATGCAGGACGGCGACGTCGTGGAGTTCCGCTTCAACGTGTAGGACGGCCGCGCTCGGCTCGAGGCGCCCGGTTCGCTCGGATCCCCGGATCCGCGAGCCGGGCGCTTCTGCGCGGAGGTGCGGCATCGCCGACCCCGGGAGTCCGACACGAGGCCGGTCACATCCCCGGACGTCCGCCCCGCCCCGTCAGTTCAGCACGTCCCCGATCAGCCAGCTCGACAGCCCGACGAGGGTGCAGACGCCGACGACCACCCAGGCGACGGTCCGGCGGACCGAGCGGGAGACCGCCTCCGAGCTGCGGGGAGTGGGACGCAGCGGCGCCGTGTACGAGGGCGGGACGGTGTAGGTCCGGGCCGGCGGGAGGAGTCGGGGAAGAGTGACCGGACGGCCGTCGACCCACTCGGCGGGCAGCTCAGCGGCCTTCGCGGCCTGCAGCGTGAGCTCGACCTTCAGCGGGGATCCGCGGAGGGAGGCGTAGGCGGCGGCGGTGAGGCCGAGGCTCGCGAGGTGGCGGAGGGTCGGGGCGAAATCCGCCGAGAGGGTCGGGGAGAGCTCGCCCACCCGCTCGCCGTCGAGACGGAGCTCGACGAGGTCGCCGGCCGGGTGCAGGGTCACCAGCAGCAGGCCGCGGCCGCTCGCCGGGACGACCGTCGAGAGGCGGGCGAAGTGCTCGTCCTCGCGCAGGACCGGCAGGCCCCGCGACCAGGGGAGGATCGAGTGGCGCTCGACGGGCGGCTCGTTGAGCGGCACGAGCAGCTCGGGGGCGACCAGGGCGACGCGGAGGACGGCCCGCAGGCCCTCCTCGCCGCGCTCGACCCGGAGGCGCGCGGTCGTGACCGGGACGGCTCCGCTCGCCACGACCCGGTCGAGAGCGGCCCGGTGGGCGGAGGCGTTCGGCAGGTAGCCGAGGACGCGGCCGCCGGCCCGGACCGAGACGGCGTCGAGGCCGGTGGGGTGGTCGGGCTCGGGGATCAGGTCGACCTCGAGGGTCCGCTCGTCGATCTCGCCCTGCTCGAGCGTGCGGCCGACCAGATCGGCGATCTCCTCGATCCGCTCGGCCTCGGCGAGGGCGTCGACGCTCGGGGCGCCGTCGGCGTTCGGGAGGCGGTAGACGACGCGCTCCGTGGCGGAGGTGACGGGTGCGTCCCGCACCACCGCGTCACTGTCCTGCGCGGAGCGGCGCGCTCCGGTGAACCGCCTGCCGTCCCACCAGCGCATCTCGGCCGCATCGGCCTCGTCGCGGTACCAGCCCGCCGGCGCACCCTCGTCCATCGACACCCCGTTCCTCCGGCGAACGAGTCTACGAGGAGGGCGGGAGCGTCAGAGACCCGGGTCCGTGGCGGCGGGATCCTCGGGGGCGAGCGCGGCCGCGAGCTCTCCCGAAGCGGGGCCGCTCCACGCACCGGACTCGTGCGCCCGAGGGCCGGCGATCCACTCCAGAGCCTCGCGGACGAGCATCCGGACGTGACGCGCGTGGCCGATGGTGACGGGGGCGGGATCCTCGAGGACCTCGAGCAGGCGGTGCAGCACGGCACGGCTCTGCAGTCGTGTCATGGGCCTCACGGTAGGGGCCCGGTCGCTCGGACGGTAGTGCCGATCCGCGACAGCGCACCCGTCTAGGCTCGCCACATGACTCGTCTCGACGGTGCCGTCGTCCTCGTCCTCGGAGCCTCGGGCGGCCTCGGCCGCCTCCTGGCCGATTCGCTGGAGGCGCGCGGTGCCGTCGCGGTGCGCTCGGGGCGCGACTCCGCGGCGCTCGGCGAGACACCCCTGGTCGCCGACCTGCGCGGGGAGGACGAGCCCCGGCGCGTGGTCGCCGAGGTGCTCGAGCGGCACGGGCGCCTCGACGGCGTCGTCGTGGCCGCGGGCGTCGTGGCCTTCGGGCCCTCCGCCGAGCTCGATCCGGCCGTTCTGGAGGAGCTCGTCGAGGTGAACGCGCTGGCGCCGATCCGGGTGCTGACCGCCGCGCTGCCGTCGCTCGTCGCGTCGGCGGGCGAGGGGCGCGAGCCGTTCGCGCTGACCATCAGCGGCGTGGTGGCGGAGGCTCCGACCGCGGGACTCGCCGCGTACTCCGCCTCGAAGGCGGCACTGCACTCCTTCGTGAAGGCCTCGGCCCGCGAGTACAAGCGGGCGGGCGTCCTCCTGCTCGACGCGCGCCCCGGCCACACCGAGACCGAGCTGTCCCGGCACCCGCTCGCGGGAGACGCGCCCCGCTTCGGCGCGGGTCTGGCGCCGCAGGACGTGGTCGACCGGCTGCTCGACGCGGTCGAGGGCGGCGAGACCGACCTGCCTCCTGCGGCGTTCCCCGGCTGACGCCGTCCCGAGACGAGGCGGAGCCGGTCGATCCTCGCGGGAGCGCACCGGATCGAGCACTGCGGCCTCGGCTGCGTACAGCCGCCGTGATCAGCCTGCGCATCCGGCGGCCGGGACCGCGATCGGCGCGGCAGCCCGTCCGACCGTCCTCCCCGCAGACGCGGGGATACCCGCCGTTCACCGGAGCGTCGCACGGGCGCACTAGCGTCCCTCCGTGCCCGACACCGCCGATGACGCCCTCCGTCCCACTCCCGAGCTGCTCCGCACGCTCACGCCCGCCGACGCGCGGGACCTCGTCGTGCTGGACGAGGACGACGACGATCCGGTGCTCCTGCGCCGCGACGGCACGCAGATCGACACCTGGCGCGAGGGCTACCCCTACGACGAGCGGATGTCGCGCGAGGAGTACGAGGCAGGCAAGCGCCTCCTCCAGATCGAACTGCTGAAGCTGCAGAACTGGATCAAGAAGCACGGGCGCCGACTCGTGGTCGTGTTCGAGGGGCGCGACGCCGCGGGCAAGGGCGGCACCATCAAGCGCTTCACCGAGCACCTCAACCCGCGCGGAGCCCGCGTGGTCGCGCTCGAGAAGCCGACCGAGCGCGAGGCCGGTCAGTGGTACTTCCAGCGCTACGTCTCGCACCTGCCGGCCGCCGGCGAGATCGTCCTCTTCGACCGCTCCTGGTACAACCGGGCCGGCGTGGAGCGCGTGATGGGCTTCTGCACGCCGGCGCAGTACGACGAGTTCATCCGCCAGACGCCGCTGTTCGAGCGGATGCTCGTCGGCGACGGCATCGACCTGGTGAAGCTGTGGTTCTCGGTCTCGGCGGAGGAGCAGCGCACCCGGTTCACGATCCGCATGATCGACCCCGTGCGCCAGTGGAAGCTCTCGCCGATGGACCTCGCCTCGCTCGACAAGTGGGGCGACTACACCGCGGCCAAGGAGGCGATGATGGCGGCGACCGACACCGCCGACGCTCCCTGGACCATCGTGAAGAGCAACGACAAGAAGCGCGCCCGGCTCGAGGCCATGCGCTACGTCCTGAGCCTCTACGACTACGACGGACGCGACGAGGAGGTCGTGGGCCCGCTGGGTCCGGACCCGCTGATCGTCGGATCGGCCGCGGACGTGTACGAGCGCGGCGAGCACGCCGCGACGAGCTGACCGGGGGGACGGACATGGGGGAGTCGGGGATCGGCGCGGAGCTGCCGGGGGTGCACCTGCGCTGGCTGGCGCTCGACGAGCAGACGCTGGACGCCGAGCGGCTGCTGCCGCTGCTGAGCGACGAGGAGCGCGAGCGCTACGCCGGCACGGTCGCCGCGTCGGCGGCCGAGCGCTTCGTCTTCGGGCGGGTGCTCCTGCGGATGCTCGCGGCCGAGCTCACGGGGACGCGCGCGTCGGAGGTCCGGGTCGTCGCGTGCTGCCCGCGCTGCGGGGGCGCGCACGGCCGGCCGCGGCTGGAGGGACGCGGGGTCGCGCTCGAGCTGCTGTCGGTGAGCATCGCGCACTGCGCGGGCGCCGTCGTGGTCGCGGCGAGCAGCGCCGGTGCGGTCGGCGTCGATGTGGAGCCGACGCTGGGCACGCCCGAGCGCGGGGAGCGGATCACGCGCATCGCCGGGGCGCCCTTCGCCACGGGCGGGATGCGCCCCGCCGACCCCGTCCTGCACTGGACCCGGATCGAGGCCGCGCTGAAGGCGGACGGCCGCGGGCTCGAGCTCGACCCGCGCCGGGTGCACGTGCACGAGTCGCACCACGCGGCGGAGGCGCGGATCGACGGCGTCCGCTTCCGGCTGGCCGAGCCGCAGCTGGACCCCGCGCTGCGGGTCAGCGTCGCCCTCGGGCCGATGGGGGACGCGGGCGCCGGGCCCATCATCGGCTGGCGGCGCGAGCACGGCGACGCGCTCGCGGACTCGCTGGTGTCAGCGCCGGGACGGTAGCGGCGGCAGCTCCTCGTCGAGGAGCCAGGCGTCGAGCAGATCGTCCACGCCCTCGCCGAGGACCTCGGTGCAGAGCTCGCGGAACTCCTCGTCGGTGACGGCGGCGGAGGCGTAGCGGGACGTCCACTCCCGCAGCAGCCGGAGGAAGGGCCCGTCGCCGACGGTGAGCCGCAGCGCGTGCAGGGTGAGCGCGCCGCGCTTGTAGACGCGGTCGTCGAAGAGCGCGACCGGCCCCGGATCGGCGAGCACGAGATCCTGCGCCGCAGCCCGCAGCACCGCGTGGTGGCGGCGGGCGCAGGCGTCGGCGGTGGCGCGGCCCGACTCCTCCGACCACAGCCACTCCGCGTAGCAGGCGAACCCCTCGTTGAGCCAGATGTGGCGCCACCGGGCGATGCCCACGCTGTTGCCGAACCACTGGTGCGCGAGCTCGTGCGCGATGAGGCGCTCGGAGCCGCCGCGGCCGTCGGCGTGGTTGGCGCCGAACACCGCCATCGCCTGCGCCTCGAGCGGGATCTCCAGCTCGTCCGCCGTGACGACGACGCAGTAGCGGGCGAAGGGGTAGGTCCCGAACAGCCGCGTGAACAGGGCGAGCATGCGCTCGAGCGGAGCGAAGTCGTGCGCGACCCGAGCGGCCAGGGCGGCGGGGCGGGCGAGGGTCACCGCGACCCCGGCGAGCACGCGCTCCTCGATCGCGTAGCGGCCGATCTGCACCGAGGCGAGGTACGCGGCGCTGGGCTCGCGCTGCTCGTAGAGCCAGGTGCGGCGGCCGGAGCGGGCGCTCGAGTCGACGAGCACCCCGTTCGCGAGCACGGCGTAGCCTTCTTCGGCGGTGACGCGCAGGCGGTACGGAGCCTTCTCGGCGACGTCGTCGTTGCAGGGGAACCAGGTGGAGGAGCCGGAGGGCTGCGAGGCGACGAGCACCCCGTCCTCCAGCTCCTCCCAGCCGAGCTCGCCCCAGTGGGTGGCGCGGGGGGCGGGGTGGCCGCTGTACTCGATCTCGACGTCGACGCTCTCGCCGGCGGCCAGCGGCTCGGCGGGGGACACCCGCAGCTTGTGCGGCGCCTGCTCGTGGCGGGCGCGGCGTCCGTCGATCCGGACGCGGGCCACGCGGAGCCGGGAGAGGTCGAGGGAGAACCGCCGGAGCGGCTGCAGCGCGACGATCCGCAGCACGGCCCGGCCGGCCAGGCGGTTCGAGGCGACGCGGTAGTCGAGGTCGAGGTCGTAGGACTCGACGCGGTAGCCGGTGTTCCCGATGCCGGGGACGTAGGGGTCGCCGGCGGTCTCGAGCCCGGTCAGCGCGGGGCTCACTCGACGGGCGCGTGGTAGTCGGCGACGCGCACCTCGCGCCACGGGCCGATCGGGTTGCCGCTCCAGCGGCTGCCCGCGGGCACGAGCTCCCCCCGCATGACGAGCGAGGCCGGGCCGACCGTGCCGTGCTCGGCGATCCGCGCGGCGGGGAGGATCACGCTGTGCGGGCCCAGGGTGGCGCCGGCGTCGAGGCTCACGAGATCCATGCTCATGATTCGATCATGGAACAGGTGCGTCTGCACGACGCAGCCCCGGTTCACGGTCGCTCCGTCGCCGAGCGAGATCAGATCGGCCTCGGGGAGCCAGTAGCTCTCGCACCAGACGCCGCGTCCGATCCGAGCGCCGAGGCTCCGCAGCCACCAGACCAGCGCCGGAGTGCCCGCGGCGGCGTGGGCGAACCAGGGCGCGGCGACCATCTCGGTGAAGGCGTCGGCCAGCTCGCTCCGCCAGACGAACGAGGACCACAGCGGCTGCTCGCTCGGCTCGACCCGCTGGATCAGGATCCACTTCGCGGCGGTGGAGACGGCCGCGGCGACCGCCCCGGCGGCCAGCAGCACGACGCCTCCCACGAGCGCGGCGAGCACCGCCCCGAGCGTCTGGATCAGCGCCAGCAGTCCGGCGACCACACCGAGGCCGATCGCGACCGAGACGACCACCGGGACGAAGCGGCCGAGCTCCCACGCGATGCGGGCCGCGCGGAGTCGGCGGGCGGGGCGGAAGGTGCGCGCCGACTCCGCCTCGACGACGGTGCGCCGCAGCCGCACGGGCGGTGAGCCGAGCCACGACGAGCCCGCCTTCGACTTCCGGGGCGCGGAGGAGAGGACGGCGACGAGTCCGCCGGCGGGCACGGTGTGACCGGGAGCGGCCATGCCGGAGTTGCCGAGGAACGCGCGCTCGCCGATCTCCGCGCGGGCGAGCCGCATCCAGCCGCCGCCGAGCGCGTAGGAGGCGACGAGCGTGTCGTCGGCGAGGAACGCGCCGTCGCGGATGGTCGTCATCGCGGGCAGGAGCAGCACCGTCGAGGCCTCGACGTCGCGTCCGACCTTCGCGCCGAGGAGCCGCAGCCAGACCGGGGTGAACAGGCCCGAGTAGAGCGGGAAGAGCAGGACACGCGCTGAGTCGAGCAGCCGCTCCGTCGACCAGACCTGCCAGCCGATCCGACCGCGCACAGGGTGGGTGCCCGGCTCGACGCCCCGGCCGAGCAGGCGAACCAGGACGACGACGAGAGCGGCGAGGACGACTCCGGAGACGGCGACGGCGGGCACGAGGGCGGCGAGAGCGGGCCCGAGCGCGGCGCCGAGGCCAGCCGAGCCGCGCACGGCGGCGGCCACGACGGCGAGCCCGGCCGCGAGGGCGAGGACCGGGACCGCCGCGAGGCCGACCGCGGACGCTCCGTACGCCCAGACCCAGCCCGGGCGGCGCGCCGGGCGCTCCGAGGGGAACCCGGCGTTCGCCCTGCCGAGCCGCTGGGCGGGGGATCCTCCCCAGCGCTGCCCGGCCGGCACCCGCCCGAAGACGGCCGATCCCGGCTCGATCTGCGCGTGCTTGCCGATCCGGGCGCCGGGGAGGAGCGTGCTGCGCGCGCCCACCGTGCTGCCGGCGCCGACCCGGACGGCACCGACGCGCAGGACGTCGCCGTCGATCCAGTAGCCGGAGAGGTCGACCTCGGGCTCGATCGCGGCGCCGCGCCCGAGCGTGAGCATCCCGGTCAGCGGAGGGAGGGAGTGCAGGTCGACGTCGTCGGCGATGCGGGCGCCGAGCGCGCGGGCGTAATAGGCGACCCAGGGCGCGCCCGCGAGGCTCACGGCCTTGAGCTGGAACGCGATCTGCTCGGCCAGCCAGAGCCGGAGGTGCACGCTCCCGCCGCGCGGGTGGTCTCCGGCTCGGATCCCGCGCAGCAGGGTGCGCGCGGCGAGGACGGTGAGCCCCATCCGCCCGAACGGCGTGAGGAAGAGCGCGAACGCGGGGATCAGCGCGGCGAGCGGAGCGGTGGGCAGCCAGCCGAACCCCGGCACCAGGTCGAGCACCGCGGTGACGGTGAGGATCGCAGTGACCCAGCGGGCGCTGCCGAGCACGAGCAGCGGTGCGCCGAGGAGGGTCTGCAGCACGCGCATCCTGAGGGGGACCGGCGCGATGCGGTGAGCGGACACCTCCGCAGTGCCGGTCGAGCGGCTCTGGATCTCGGCGGCCATCGCCGCGAGTCGCGGGTGGGCGTAGACGTCGGCGACCGTGAACTCGGGGTCGCGCTCGCGGATCCGCGCGACCAGCTGGGCGGCGGCGAGGGAGCCGCCGCCGAGGTCGAAGAAGTTCGCCCGCTCGTCGACCGGCACGCCGAGCACGTCGCGCCAGAGGGCGGCGAGCCACGCCTCCTCGGGGTCGAGGGAGGCGTCCTCGGTCGTGCCCACGGCGAGCGGCCAGGGGAGTGCGGCGCGGTCGACCTTGCCGGAGACGCGGGTCGGCAGCTCCTCGACCACGGCCAGCAGCGGCACGAGGGATGCGGGCAGCTCCTCACGCAGGCGGGCGAGCGCCGCGTCGCGGTCGAGCTCCCGGCCGCCGGCGAGGGCCAGGTAGCCGACGAGGACCTGGTTGCCGGCCGCCGTGGTGCGGACCGCGGCCGCCGCCCCCGAGACTCCGGGGAGCGCCTGCAGCGCCGCCTCGACCTCGCCGAGCTCGATCCGCCGACCGCCGAGCTTCACCTGGTCGTCCGCGCGCCCCTGGAAGATCAGGCCGGCGCTCTCGAAGCGCACCAGGTCGCCGGAGCGGTAGGCCCGCTCCCAGCCCAGGAGCGGTGCCGGCGCGTACTTCTCGGCGTCCTTGACCGGGTCGAGGTAGCGCGCGAGCCCGACCCCGCCGATGACCAGCTCGCCGACCTCGCCCTCGCCGACCCGCTGTCCGTCCGCGTCCACGACGGCGAGCCGCCAGCCGTCCAGCGGCAGCCCGATGCGCACCGGGGGAGGCCCGCCGAGGGGCGCGGCGCAGGCGACGACGGTGGCCTCGGTCGGCCCGTAGGTGTTCCAGACCTCGCGGCCCTCGACGGCCAGGCGCTCGCCGAGCTCCGGCGGGCACGCCTCGCCACCGAAGATCAGCAGGCGGACGTTCTCGAGCGACTCCGCGGGCCAGAGCGCCGCGAGGGTCGGCACGGTCGAGACCACGGTGATGCCGTGCGTGGTCAGCCAGGGGCCGAGGTCCATGCCGCTGCGGACCAGCGAGCGGGGAGCGGGGACGAGGCAGGCGCCGTGCCGCCAGGCGAGCCACATCTCCTCGCAGGACGCATCGAACGCGACCGAGAGACCGGCCAGCACCCGGTCCCCGGGGCCGAGCGGCTCCGCCTGGAGGAACAGGCGCGCCTCGGCGTCGACGAAGGCGGCGGCGGAGCGGTGGCTGACCGCCACTCCCTTGGGGGTTCCGGTGGAGCCGGAGGTGAAGATGATCCAGGCGTCGTCCTCGAGCGAGGGCGGCTGCAGCAGCGGGATCGACGCCGTGCTCGGGTGCGGCGCGCTCGCGGTGAACAGGCGCGCGGCCGGCTCGTCGGCGCCGGTGCGCTCGAAGCGGCCGGAGCCGGTGATCACGCCGCGGACGGCGGCCTCGCCGAAGACGAGGCGCGCCCGCTCCTCGGGGTCGTCCGCGTCCACCGGGACGTACGCGGCTCCCGCGGCGAGGACGGCCAGGATCGCGAGGTAGAGCTCGCGGGAGCCGCTGGGCATGCGGATCCCGACGCGGTCGCCGCGTCGGACCCCTGCGGTGGTGAGCTCGCCCGCGAGCTGCACCGTGCGGGCCAGCAGCTCCCGGTAGCTGAGCGCTCCGGCCGGGTCCTCCAGCGCGGAGGCGTCCGGGTGGCGCTCCGCGGTGTCGCGGAGGACGTCGACCAGCGTGCGTGGAGGCGGGGCGGCCGCTCCGGCGTCGAGCACGTCCTGGGGGCCGGCCGTCTCGGTCACGTCTCGTCTCCGTCCCGGCCGCGCGATCGGGAGCGCGGCGGCCGGGGCGACACCGTAGGGAGGCGGGGTGACGCGGAGGTGAACAGGCGGGGTCGGCCCGCCCGGCTCAGTGCGCCATCGGGAGCGGCGCGTCCGACTCCGCCGGGCGGCGGACGAAGAACGCGGCCACGATCGCGACCGTCGCGATCGACGCGCCCCACAGGAACGCGGAGTGGATGCCGCCGGCGTAGGAGGCGACCTCGTCGGCTCCGCCCTGCGCGAGCTCCGCCGACCGGATCGAGAGGACGGTGACGAACAGCGCCGTGCCCGCCGCGCCGCCCAGCTGCTGCACGGTGCCGATGATCGCGCTGCCGTGCGAGTACAGCGAGGGGCGCACCGAGCCGAGGCCGGCGGTGAACAGCGGCGTGAAGACGAAGGCGAGGCCCAGGCTGAGGGTGACGTGCAGCGAGAGGACGAACCAGGGCGACGAGTCCGCCGCGAGCAGGGTGTACCCCCACAGTGCGCCGGCGACGACGATCGAGCCGGGCACGAGCAGCACGCGCGGGCCGAAGCGGTCGTAGCCGCGGCCGACGAACGGCGCGAGCAGGCCCATCAGCAGGCCGCCGGGGAGCAGGAGCAGCCCGGTCTCCAGCGGACTGAGGCCCAGCACGTTCTGCGTGTAGAGGGGCAGCAGGATCAGCGTGCCGAAGAGCGCCGACATGCTGACCGCCATCATCGCGATGACGATGGTGAAGTTCGCGGAGGAGAAGGTCCGGAGGTCCAGCAGGGCCCGGTCGGTGCGCTGCAGCAGCAGCTGGCGCGCGATGAAGCCCGCGAGGCCGAGGCCCGCGACGACGAACGGGATCCACGGCGCGACGACCGCGGCTCCGCCTTCGCCGAGGCTCGACAGGCCGTAGACGAGGCCGCCGAAGCCGAAGACCGAGAGGACCACCGAGAGCGAGTCGATCGGGATGGAGCGGGGCTCGGTGACGTTCTCGACCTTACGCAGGCCCAGGAGCAGCGCGCCGATCGCGATCGGCAGCACGATCCAGAACATCCAGCGCCAGCCGAGGAAGTTGAGGATGACGCCCGAGATCGTCGGTCCGACGGCCGGAGCCACCGAGATGACGATCGAGATGTTGCCCATCATCCGCCCGCGGATCGCCGGGGGCACCAGCGTCATCACGGTCGTCATCAGCAGCGGCATCATGATGGCCGTGCCGCCGGCCTGCACCACGCGGGCCGCCAGGAGGACCGCGAAGGTCGGGGCGAGCGCGGCGGTGAGCGTGCCGAGGCTGAAGAGGATCATCGCGGCGGCGAAGAGCGTGCGGGTGTGCAGCCGCTGGATCAGGTAGCCCGTGATCGGGATGACGACGGCCATCGTGAGCATGAAGGCGGTCGAGAGCCACTGGCCCACGTGCGCCTCGACGTCGAAGTCGCGCATGAGGTCGGGCAGCGCCACGCTCATGATCGTCTCGTTGAGGATCACGACGAACGCCGACACCAGCAGGAGGCTGATGACCAGGCGGCTGCGCGGCTCGAGGGTCGTGGCGGCGGCGGGTGCGGGTGCGGCGGGCCGCGCGGCGGGAAGGGTGCTGCGCTCGGTCACAGGTGTTCTCCGGTCGTGTGGGGGATCGGTGTGAGGGGCGCATCGACGGCTCGACTCGCGGGCGCGGATGCGGGGTACGGAGGGAGAACAGCGGCGGACGCCCCGGACATTCCCGATCGACGGGGATCCGCTGCGAGAGGTCTCAGGCGAGGACCGCGGAGAGCGCGGAGGACGCGGCCTCGGCCTCCTCGAGCGTGGCGCCCTCGCCGAAGCTGAACCGCACGGCGGTCCGGGCGACGTCGGAATCGAGGCCGAGGGCCAGCAGCGCGGGCGAGGGCTCGTCGCGCCCGGCGGCGCACGCCGAGCCGCTCGAGACGACGACGCCGCGCTCCTCCAACTCGAGGAGCGTCGACTCGCCGCTCCGCCCGGGGACGGCGTACGCGGCGATCGAGGGGAGCCGGTGCGCCGCGGAGCCCAGCGGCACGGCCCGGGGCGCCAGGGCCGCGACCCGCTCGGCGAACGCGTCCCGGACCGCTCCGACCCGCGCCGCGCGGTCCGGATCGAGCAGGCGCACCGCGGTGCCGAGCGCGACCGCGAAGGCCACGTTCTCGGTGCCCGAGCGCCGCTCCCGCTCCTGGCCGCCGCCGTGCAGCAGGGGCTCGAACGGGAGCCGGCTGCGCAGCAGCAGCGCCCCCACGCCCTTCGGCGCCCCGAGCTTGTGCCCCGAGACCGAGACCGCGTCGGCGCCCCAGCCCGCGACGTCCAGCCAGCCGGCGGCCTGGACGGCGTCCACGTGCAGCGGCACGCCCCGCGATCGGCAGAGCGCCGCGATCGCCGGCACGTCCTGCACCGTCCCGATCTCGTTGCTCGCCGCGAGCACCGAGACCAGCGCGGTGTCCGGCCGGACCAGCGCGGCGAGCGCGTCGAGGTCGAGCAGGCCGGTCGCGTCGACGGGGGCCGTCGACACCTCGAAGCCGTGCAGGCGCCGGAGGTGGTCGGCCGACTCGACGGTCGCCTCGTGCTCGAGCGCCGAGATCACCAGGTGCCGTCCGCGCGGCGCCCCCAGCGCGAGGCCCTTGATCGCCGTGTTGATCGACTCCGTGCCGCCGGAGGTGAAGAGCGTCTCGGAGGCGCGGCCGCCGAGGAAGCGGGCCACGTGAGCGCGCGCCGCCTCCAGCGCGCGTGCCGCGGCGTCGCCGAGCGAGTGGCTGCTCGACGGGTTGCCGTACTCCGCGGTGAGGAAAGGCCACATGGCCTCCAGCACCTCGCGGCGCACGGGCGAGGTCGCGGCGTGGTCGAGGTAGATCACTCGACCGCGATGTCCAGGCCGAGGTCGAGCGAGCGGACACTGTGGGTGAGCGCGCCGACGGAGATCACGTCGACCCCCGCCTCCGCGATCGCGCGCACGGTCGAGAGGTCGACCCCGCCGCTCGCCTCGACCACGGCCCGCCCGCCGATGAGGGCGACGCCCTGGCGGAGCAGCTCGGGGGTGAAGTTGTCGAGCATGATCGTGTCCGCGCCTCCCGCCAGCGCGGGCTCGATCTGGTCGAGCCGGTCGACCTCGACCTCGAGGTGCGCCGTGTGCGGGATCGAGGCGCGCGCCGCCCGCAGGGCCGCGGTCAGGTCGATCCCGCGCGCGGCGAGCACCGCGAGGTGGTTGTCCTTCGCCAGCACCGCGTCCGAGAGCGAGAAGCGGTGGTTGCGGCCGCCGCCGCTGCGGACGGCGTGCCTCTCGAGCGCGCGCAGGCCCGGTGTTGTCTTGCGGGTGTCGACGATGCGGGCGCGCGTCCCCTCCACCGCGGCGACGTACTGCGCCGTCAGGGTGGCGATGCCGCTCATCCGCTGCACGAGGTTGAGCGCGACCCGCTCGCCGCGGAGCACGCCGCCCGCGGGGCCCTCGATCCGGGCGAGGGTCTGCCCGGCCTCGAAGACCGCGCCGTCCTCCACGAGCACCGAGCAGCGGATCCGGGAGTCGACCTGCCGCATCGTGCCGACGAGGACGGCGCCGCCGCTGAAGACGCCGGGCTCGCGGGCCACGAGGGCGGCGCTCGCGGTGGCGTCCGCGGGGAGGAGGGTGTCGGAGGTCAGGTCGCCCCAGGGTGCGTCCTCCTCGAGGGCGAGGGTGACGACGCGGTCGATGCTCTGGCGGGTCAGCACGGAAGGGCCGCCTCTCTGGTGGGGGCGGCGGCGCTCGCCGTCGCGGGGTCGGGGGAGTCGGTCCGGTGGTGGGCGCCGACGGAGTGCGTGCGCGCGAGCGCGGCGTCGATGAGAGCGAGGGCGCAGGTCAGCAGGTTCGCGTCCTCGAGCGTCCTCAGTCCGAGCGGAGCGGGCGTGGCGGAGGCGACGAGTGCGTCGCGCGCCGCGGTGAGCCCCGCCGCGTCCCGGGAGAGGCCGGCTCCCGCCCACATCGCGTCCTGGAGAGCGGTCCGGTCGAGCGTCATCGGGACGACGGCGCGGGGAGGGGCGACCGGGCCGCCGCTCCAGGAGAGGGAGTCGAGGGCGAGCGCCGCGCGGCGCGCGAACACGACCCCCTCGAGGAGGCTGTTGGAGGCGAGGCGGTTCGCGCCGTGGACGCCGGTGCGGGCGACCTCGCCGACCGCGAGCAGCCCGGGGAGGCTGGTGCGCCCGTCCAGGTCCGTCGCGATCCCGCCCATCCAGTAGTGTGCGGCCGGAGTCACGGGCAGCAGGTCGTCGGCGAGCGAGAGCCCGTTCTCGCGGCAGGCCGCCGAGATCGTCGGGAACCTCTTCGCCAGCACCTCGGGGTCGATCGCCCGGGCGTCCAGGTGCACGGGCAGCCCGCCCTGCAGCCGCATCCGCTCCGCGATCGCGCGCGCCACGACGTCGCGCGGCGCCAGCTCGGCCTCGGGGTGCACCCCGGCCAGGAACCGCTGGCCCGCGGCGTCGCGCAGCACCGCGCCCTCGCCGCGCACCGCCTCCGAGACGAGGAAGCCGCCCGGCAGCGCGAGCGTGGTCGGGTGGAACTGGTAGAACTCCAGGTCCGCCGTCTCCGCTCCCGCCCGCAGTGCGGCGGCCAGCCCGTCCCCGGTCGCGACGGACGGATTGGTGGTGTGCCGGTAGAGCTGCCCGGCGCCTCCCGTGGCCAGCACGACCGCGTCGGCCGTCAGGCGCTCGAGCACGCCGTCGTGCAGGATGTCGGCGCCCGTGACCGAGCCGCCCTCGCGCACCAGGTCGACCAGGGCGGCGTGCTCCCGCACCTCGACGGACGAGCCCCGCACCGCCGCCACGAGCGCGGCCTCGATCGCGGCGCCCGTCGCGTCGCCGCCGGCGTGCAGGATCCGCGGACGCGAGTGGGCGCCCTCGAGTCCCCGCGCCAGCTCGCCGCCCTCGCGGTCGAAGCCGACGCCCCACTCCTGCAGCACCGCGACCGCCTCCGGCCCCTCGGCGCAGAGCACCTCGACCGCCGAGCGCACGGCGAGGCCCGCACCGGCGGTGAGCGTGTCCTCCACGTGCAGCGCCACGGAGTCGCCCGGCGCCGTGACCGCGGCGATCCCGCCCTGCGCGGCGCGCGTCGACGACTCCGCCAGCGCGCCCTTGGTGACGAGCAGCACCTCGTGGCGGCGCTGCGCCGTCAGCGCGGCGACCAGCCCGGCGATGCCGCTGCCGACGACGAGGACCCGCGCCATGTCAGACCGCCGCCGGCCCGGCGGGCGGAACGGCCGCGAGCATCCGCTCGAGGGCGATGCGCGCCTCGGCCTGCACCGATTCCGCGACCTCGATGCGGTTGAGCACCGTCCCCGCGACCAGTCCCTCGAGCACCCAGGCGAGGTAGCCGGGGTGGATGCGGTACATGGTCGAGCAGGGGCAGACCACGTCGTCGAGGCAGAAGATCGTGTGCTGCGGGTACTGGACGGCGAGGCGCTGCACCAGGTTGATCTCGGTGCCGATCGCGAAGGTCGATCCCGCGGGTGCCGCCTGGATCGCCTTCACGATGTAGTCGGTCGAGCCGTACTCGTCGGCCGCGTCGACGACCGCCATCGGGCACTCCGGGTGCACGATCACGCGCACGCCCGGGTGCTCGGCGCGCGCCTTCGCGATCTGGGCCGTCGTGAAGCGCTTGTGCACCGAGCAGAAGCCGTGCCAGAGGATCACCTGCGCGTCCAGGAGCGTCGCGGTGTCGGAGCCGCCCTGCGGCTTCCGCGGGTTCCACATCGGCATCCGCTCCAGCGGCACGCCCATCGCCTTCGCGGTGTTGCGGCCGAGGTGCTGGTCGGGGAAGAACAGCACCCTCTGCCCGCGCGCGAACGCGTCCTCGAGCACGGTCGCCGCGTTCGAGGAGGTGCAGACCACGCCTCCGTTGCGGCCGCAGAACGCCTTCAGCGCGGCGGAGGAGTTCATGTACGTGACCGGGACGAGCGGCACGCGGCCGCCGGCGTCCGGCTCGGTGCCGTAGAGCTCGGTGAGCTCGGCCCACGCGTCCTCGACGGAGTCGATGTCGGCCATGTCCGCCATCGAGCAGCCGGCCGCCAGATTCGGGAGGATCACGGCCTGCTCCGGTCCGGAGAGGATGTCGGCCGTCTCCGCCATGAAGTGCACGCCGCAGAAGACGATGGCCTCGGCGTCGGGCCGGCTCGTCGCCGCCTTCGCCAGCTGGAACGAGTCGCCCACGTAGTCGGCGTACTGCACCACCTCGTCCCGCTGGTAGAAGTGCCCGAGCACGACGACCCGCTCGCCGAGCGTCTCCTTCGCCGCGAGGATGCGGTGGTGCAGCTCGTCGGCGCTCGCCGTCGTGTACTCCTCCGGCAGACGTCCCTGGACCGGGGCGTCGGCCGGGATCGGGTCGGCCTGGGAGGCGCCGGGCCCGTAGGCGGGCAGGCCGAGGTCGAACGACCAGGGGGCCTCCGCGAGCTCGGGCGCGCAGGTGGCGCCGGGCGCGGAGCCGCCCTCGATGAGCCGGATGGTGCTGTCGACGGATGTCACGGTGTTCTCCTCGTGAGGCGGGTGGGGGAGTCGGGCGGCGCGCTCAGACGGGCAGCGGGCCGTTGTCGACGAGCGCCGCCGACTCGTCGTAGCGGTAGAGGCGCGGGGGACGGTGGCGGGTGCCCGTCAGGCGCTCCCCGGTGGGCACCACGGTGCCGGAGCTCTCGATCGTCCGGCGGAAGTTGGCCGGGTCGAGGGGCTTCTGCAGGACGGCCTCGTGGACCTCCCGCAGCTGAGACAGGGTGAAGGCGCCGCCGAGGAAGGCCTGCGCGATGCGGGAGTACTCCATCTTGTTGCGCAGGCGCCAGAGGGCGTAGTCGACGATCAGTCCGTGGTCGAAGGCGAGCTCGAGCGGCAGATCGGTGCAGAGCCAGGCGACGTTCTCTCCCACGATGGCCTCGTCGGCCTCGGCGGAGCGCACGAGCGCCCAGTAGACGATCGACACGACGCGGTCCTCACCGGGGGAGCGGTCGGTGCCGCCGACGGCGTAGAGCTGCTCGAGGTAGCGCGGAGCCAGGCCCGTGGTCTCGCGGAGAGTGCGGCGGGCCGATTCGGCGAGGTCCTCGTCCGGATGCAGCGGTCCGCCGGGCAGTGCCCAGCGTCCCTCGAACGGCTCGCGGATGCGCCGGACGACGGGGATCCAGACGGTGCTCGCTCCGGTCTCCGGGTGCGGCCGCAGGGCGAAGATCACCGTCGACACGGCGAGCTGCACGTCCGGCATCCGATGCCCCCTACTAAGAGTCGCACCGACTGTAAGTGCTGGGATCACCTTAGTGTCACCAACACCTGAACACCTAGCGGGACAAGCGACACGCCGCTACGGGCCCGCCCCGCCCGCTAGGCTGACCGCACAACCGAATACCGGGCCGCAATACGCGACGCGGGAGAGCCGACTCCGGTCGGCACCGAAGGAGCAAGCCTCCCCGCCAATCTCTCAGGTCTTGTACCGCGTCGAACTGGCCACTCTGGAAAGCGATCCGCTCGGATCCGCCCATGGTGAAAGCGCTCGACCCCTCGGGGCGGCGCGAATCTCTCAGGCTCCACGACAGAGGGGGAGTTCCCACGGCACTGCTGTGCTCTGCCGCGAACGCGGCGCGAGTCCAGCACTGCGACGAAATGGAGAACTCATGTCCGAGACCCCGACGACCAGCCCCGAAGCCCGCTACTCGCCCCTGCACGAGGTGCACGTCGCCGCCGGCGCGTCCTTCACCGACTTCGCCGGGTGGCAGATGCCGGTCCGCTACTCCGGCGATCTCGCCGAGCACCACGCCGTGCGCACCGCCGCCGGCCTCTTCGACCTCTCGCACATGGCCGAGATCCTCGTCGTCGGCCCCGAGGCGGTCGACGCCCTCGACTACGCGCTGGCGAGCGACATCTCGGCCGTCGCCGCCGGCCGCGCGAAGTACACCCTCCTCCTGGAGCGCACGGGCGGCGTGATCGACGACCTCGTCGTCTACCGCACGGGCGAGGACCGCTTCATGGTCGTCGCGAACGCGGCCAACCGGCACATCGTCGTCGAGACGCTCCGCGACCGCACCGCGATGTTCGAGTGCGAGCTGTTCGACGAGAGCGACGACGTCGCCCTCATCGCGCTGCAGGGACCGCGCTCGCTCGAGATCCTGCAGAACGTCCAGGGCCTCGCCGTCGAGACCGAGCGGGGAGCGGAGTCCGTGCTCGACACGGACGACGCCGCCCTCCTGCTCGCGGAGCTGCGCTACTACCGCGCCGTGCCCGCGACCTTCGAGGCGCATCCGATCCTGATCGCGCGCACCGGGTACACGGGCGAGGACGGCTTCGAGATCTACGTCTCGCCCGACTCCGCTCCCGCGCTCTGGCAGGCTCTCGCCGAGACCGGCGCCGGAGCGGGCCTCGTCCCCGCCGGCCTCGCCGCCCGCGACACCCTCCGCCTCGAGGCGGGCATGCCGCTCTACGGCCACGAGCTCTCCCGCGACGTCTTCCCCGCACAGGCCGGCCTCGGCCGCGTCGTCGCCTTCGGGAAGCCGATCGACTTCGTCGGCCGCGCGGCCAGCGAGGAGGGTCCCTCCGGAGACGCTCCCGTGCTCGTCGGGCTCGTCGGCGAGGGCCGCCGCGCCGCCCGTGCCGACTACACCGTCCTCTCCGGCGACGACGAGGTCGGAGTGGTCACCAGCGGCGTCCTCTCGCCGACCCTGGGCGTCCCGATCGCGATGGCCTACGTCGCCCCCGCCTCCGCGCAGCCCGGGACGGCGCTCGCCGTCGACATCCGCGGCACGCGCCTCCCGATGACCGTCACCGAGCTCCCCTTCTACTCGAGAAAGAAGAACTGACATGGCCGTGCCCACCGAGCTGCAGTACACCTCCGACCACGAGTGGATCCGGGTCGACGGAGAGGTCGCGACCGTCGGCATCACCGCCTACGCCGCGGACAAGCTGGGCGACGTCGTCTTCGTCGAGCTCCCCGAGGCGGGAGCCCGCGTCGAGGGCGGCAGCGTCGTCGGCGAGATCGAGTCGACCAAGTCGGTGGGCGAGCTGTTCGCCCCCGTCGACGGCGAGGTCCTCGAGACCAACACGGCCGTCGTCGACAGCCCCGAGCTCGTCAACTCCGACCCGTTCGGCGAGGGGTGGCTGATCCGGGTCCGCTTCGACGCCCTGCCCGACGGCCTCCTCGACTCGGCCGCCTACACCGAGCTGGTCGGCGAGTAGATGGCGGCCACCAGGACCCCCGGCGCCTTCGAGTCCCGCCACATCGGGACCGACGCCGACGCGCAGCGCACCATGCTCGCGGCTCTCGGCTACGACTCCGTGGAGGAGCTCGTCACCGCCGCCGTCCCCGAGTCGATCCACGTCCGCGACCTCCCGCAGGTGCTGCCCGCTCCGGCCACCGAGACGGAGGCGCTCGCCGAGCTGCGCGCCCTCGCCGCGAGGAACACGGTGCGTCGGCCGATGATCGGCCTCGGCTACTACGGCACGCACACCCCCGCGGTGATCAAGCGCAACGTGCTCGAGAACCCCAGCTGGTACACGGCCTACACGCCGTACCAGCCCGAGATCTCGCAGGGGCGCCTGGAGGCGCTGATCAACTTCCAGACGATGGTCTCCGACCTCACCGGCCTCGACACGGCCGGCGCGTCGATGCTCGACGAGGGCACGGCCGTCGTCGAGGCCATGCTGCTCACGCGCCGCGCCTCGAAGGCGCGCACCGACGTCTTCGTCGTCGACTCCGACGCTCTCCCGCAGACCCTCGCGCTGCTGCGCGGCCGGGCGGAGGCCGTCGGCATCCGCATCGTCGAGCTCCCGCTCTCGCGCACCGCCGCGGAGGAGGTGCCGGAGTGCTTCGGCGCCCTCGTGCAGTACCCCGGCGCGTCCGGGCACCTCTGGGACCCGTCGGCGGTGCTCGCCGCGGTGAAGGCCCACGGCGGCCTGGCCGTCGTCGCCGCCGACCTGCTCGCGCTGACCCTGGTGCGCTCGCCGGGCGAGCTCGGCGCGGACGTCGCGATCGGCACCACGCAGCGCTTCGGCGTCCCGCTGGGCTTCGGAGGACCGCACGCCGGCTACCTCGCCGTCCGCAAGGGACTCGAGCGCCAGCTGCCCGGCCGCCTCGTCGGCGTCAGCCAGGACGCGGACGGCCACCCCGCCTACCGCCTGTCCCTCCAGGCCCGCGAGCAGCACATCCGCCGCGAGAAGGCGACCTCGAACATCTGCACCGCGCAGGTCCTCCTGGCGGTCATGGCGGCGATGTACGCGGTCTACCACGGACCGGACGGGCTCGCCGCGATCGCCGAGCGCGTGCACGGCCGGGCCGCGCTCCTCGCGCGCCTCCTCCTCGACCGGGGCCACTCCCTCCGGCACGCCGACTTCTTCGACACCGTCTCGGTCGTCGTGCCCGGCGGCGCTAAGGCGGCGGTCGCACGCGCCCGCCAGGCCGGCTTCGACGTGCGCCTGGTCGACGCCGACACGGTCTCGGTGTCGATCGACGAGACGGTCACCGACCTCGAGGTGATCGCCGTCGCGACCGCCGTCGGGCAGCTGGACTCGTCGTTCGGCTTCCTCAGCGGCTCCGCGCGGAGCATCCCCGCCGAGCTCGACCGCCGCACGCCGTTCCTCGTGCACCCGGTCTTCAGCAGCCACCACAGCGAGACCTCGATGATGCGCTACCTCAAGCGCCTCGCCGACTCGGACTACGCGCTGGACCGCGGCATGATCCCGCTCGGCTCCTGCACCATGAAGCTCAACGCCGCCACCGAGATGGAGGCGGTCAGCTGGCCCCAGTTCGCGGACCTGCACCCGTTCGCCCCCGAGGCGGACGTGCAGGGCTCCCTGGCGCTGATCGACCAGCTGGAGGGGTGGCTCGCCCACCTCACCGGCTACGACTCCGTGTCGCTCCAGCCCAACGCCGGCTCGCAGGGCGAGCTCGCGGGCCTGCTGGCGATCCGCGGCTGGCACCGGTCGAACGGCGACGAGGACCGCACGGTCTGCCTGATCCCCTCGAGCGCCCACGGCACCAACGCCGCGAGCGCGGTCCTCGCCGGCATGCGCGTCGTCGTCGTGGCCTGCGACGAGCTCGGCAACGTCGACCTGGACGACCTCCGGGCGAAGATCGCCGAGCACGCGGGCTCCCTCGCCGCGCTGATGATCACCTACCCGTCGACCCACGGCGTCTACGAGCACGAGGTCGCCGAGATCTGCCGCCTCGTCCACGAGGCCGGCGGACAGGTGTACGTGGACGGCGCGAACCTCAACGCGCTTCTGGGCTTCGCCCGCTTCGGAGACTTCGGCGGCGACGTCTCGCACCTCAACCTGCACAAGACGTTCTGCATCCCGCACGGCGGAGGCGGTCCCGGCGTCGGTCCCGTCGCCGCGAAGGCGCACCTCGCGCCGTTCCTGCCCGGTCACCCGCTCGCGCAGCGGCTCGAGCACGGCGTGGGCACGCAGGGCGAGCGGATCGTCCACGGCGGCGCACCGGTGTCGGCAGCGCCCTACGGCAGCCCCGGCATCCTGCCGATCTCGTGGGCGTACGCCCGGATGATGGGCGAGGAGGGCCTGCGGGCCGCGACCGGGGCGGCCGTCCTCTCGGCCAACTACGTCGCTGCGCGCCTCCGCGGGCACTACCCGGTGCTCTACACGGGGGACAACGGGCTCGTCGCCCACGAGTGCATCCTCGACATCCGCCCGCTGACGGCGGCGACCGGAGTGACCGTGGACGACGTCGCCAAGCGCCTCGTCGACTACGGCTTCCACGCGCCGACCATGAGCTTCCCCGTCGCCGGGACCCTGATGGTCGAGCCGACGGAGAGCGAGGACCTCGCCGAGATCGACCGCTTCATCGACGCGATGATCGGGATCCGGGCCGAGGCCGACCGCGTCGGCGCGGGGGAGTGGCCGGTGGACGACAATCCGCTGCGCGGCGCCCCGCACACCGCCGAGTGCCTGACGGCCGAGGAGTGGACGCACCCGTACAGCCGCGAGGAGGCCGTCTACCCGGTCCGCTCGCTGGTGCGCGGCAAGTACTGGCCGCCGGTCCGCCGGATCGACCAGGCCTACGGCGACCGCAACCTCGTCTGCGCCTGCCCGCCCATCGAGGCCTTCGCCTGATCCGCCCGCACGCGCTCGTCCGCAACCGAGGGTGAGAGAGCAGGAACGGAGCCCCGAGCCCGTCCTCGGCTCTCCGACCCTCGGTTGCAGACACGGTCGGTCCCTCACAGGCGCGGAGTGGGTCGCAGTCCTCCCGATCCGGGGGGAACGGCGCACGGCGACCCCGATGCACGAGGGAGCCCGACCGTGGGGAACGCGTGGTGGAGGTGCTGGCAGGGCTCGACGGAGTCGCGACGAGCGAGCAGCTCCACCGTGCGGGCGTCACGCCGCGGCAGTGGAGAGCCGCGGCGCGGTCCTGCGGCTCCTCGGATGCGATCGGTCCGTCGTCACGTCCGCGGAGCCGGCGGCGCGAACAGCTCGGGCCAGAGGGCGACGGCCAGCGGGTACCCGACGAACGAGACGATGTCGATGATCGAGTGGGCGATCACCAGGGGCAGGGTGCGGCCGAAGCGCTGGTAGAACAGTCCGAACACCAGGCCCATGACCACGTTCCCGATGAAGGGCCCGATGCCCTGGTACAGGTGGTAGCTGCCCCGGAGCAGCGCACTGGTCACCAGGATCCGCCACCGCCCCCAGCCCAGATCGCCCAGGCGGGCGAAGAGGTACCCGATCACGACGACCTCCTCCTGCACTCCCGCCCGGATCGCAGAGAGCACGAGCACGGGCACCGTCCACCAGTACGCGTCCAGCGGCGAGGCCACCACCGCCACGGTGATGCCCAGCGCGCGTCCGACGGCGTACAGCGCGATGCCCGGCGCGCCGATCGCCACCGCGAGGACGGTCCCGGTCCCCAGGTCCGCGAACGGACGGCGCAGGTCGAGCCCCAGGCGCCCGAGCGGACGGCCCGAGCTCTGCCAGAGCAGGAACGCGCAGAGGGCCACCGGCACCAGGTCGAAGAAGAGCGCGAGCAGCTGGTAGACGAGGTCGAAGCCCGGGCGGTCGCTGAGGGCGCCGTTGATCGTCGCTGTCTGGTCGGCCAGCGCGGTCGAGCGGGTGAGCCGATTGGCGATGGAGACCACCGAGTAGACCGCGGAGGCACCCAGCGAGAGCCCGAGGACCAGCAGGATCTCGACGCGGATCCGGCGCCGTCCGGGCGCGGATCCTGACAGGTCGATGGACACTCCGTGCGTCTCCTCTGAAGTCGATGTGTTGCGCGACGGCCGCCCGGCACGCACGTTTCGTGCAGAACAGCGCAAGGATTCCACCTCCCGGTTACCGCTGTGTAACGGTTGCCACATGCTTTTGTGCAGATAGCGGGCGAATACATAGTCTCGTTGAAGGCATCCGCGCGACGGCCACCAGTCTCGTGCGCCGCCGCCGTCGCCACGCGCACGGCACTCCACGCGTCAGGGAAACCACTTCTCGCGCGCCCCCACATCACTGGAGGAATAGTGAACATCAGACGTTACGGATTCGGGGCTCTGGCGCTCGTCGCCGCGAGCACGCTGGTCCTGGCCGGCTGCAGCAGCTCGAACGACTCGGGTGGAGGTGCATCGGGAGGCGACGCCGCCGCGATCATCTCCACGAACGGCTCCGAGCCGCAGAACCCGCTGATCCCGACGAACACCAACGAGGTGGGCGGCGGCAAGATCCTCGACGAGATCTTCGCGGGCCTGGTCTACTACGACGCCAAGGGCGCCCCCGAGAACGACGTCGCCGAGTCCATCGAGTCGGACGACGCGCAGAACTACACGATCACAATCAAGTCGGGCCTGACCTTCACGAACGGCGACCCGGTCACCTCCAGCTCGTTCATCGACGCCTGGAACTACGGCGCCAAGCTGTCGAACAACCAGCTCAGCGCGTCGTTCTTCTCGAACTTCGAGGGCTTCAGCGACACCGAGGACAGCGAGCTCACCGGCCTCAAGGCCGTGGACGACACCACCTTCACCGTCGCGCTCAAGTCCCCCCAGTCGGACTTCCCGATCAGCCTCGGCTACTCGGCGTACTACCCGCTGCCCGCCGCCGCGTTCGACGACATGGCCGCCTTCGGTGAGAACCCGATCGGCAACGGCCCGTACAAGCTCGACGGCGACGACGCGTGGCAGCACGACGTCCAGATCGAGCTCGTCAAGAACGACGAGTACACCGGCCCCCGCGAGGCCCAGAACGGCGGCCTGAAGATCGTCTTCTACGCCACCCAGGACGCCTCCTACGCCGACCTCCTCGGCGGCAACGTCGACGTGATCGACCAGATCCCGGACTCCGCCTTCGGCACCTTCGAGAGCGACCTCGGCGACCGCGCCGTGAACCAGCCCTCGGCCGTGTTCCAGTCCTTCACCATCCCGGGCCGTCTCCCGCACTTCGACGGCGAGGAGGGCCAGCTCCGCCGCCAGGCGATCTCGATGTCCTTCGACCGCAAGGAGATCACCGACGTGATCTTCGAGGGCACCCGCACCCCGGCCTCCGACTTCACCTCCCCGGTGATCGACGGCTACAGCGACGCCCTCTCCGGCGCCGACGTGCTCGAGTACAACCCCGACGAGGCCAAGGCGCTGTGGGCTCAGGCCGACGCGATCAGCCCCTGGGACGGCACCTTCAAGATCGCCTACAACGCCGACGGCGGCCACCAGGGCTGGGTCGACGCGGTGACCAACTCGATCAAGAACACGCTGGGCATCGACGCCGAGGGCGACGCGTACCCGACCTTCGCCGAGGCGCGCACCAAGATCGTCGACCGCTCGATCGAGACCGCGTTCCGCACCGGATGGCAGGCCGACTACCCGAGCCTCTACAACTTCCTCGGACCGCTCTACGTGACCGGCGCCTCGTCCAACGACGGCGACTACTCGAACCCCGAGTTCGACACCCTGCTCCAGCAGGGCCTGTCGGACGCCGACGCCGACGCTGCGAACAAGACGTTCCAGCAGGCCCAGGAGATCCTCCTGAAGGACCTCCCGTCGCTGCCCCTGTGGTACGCGAACGTGACCGGCGGCTACGGCGAGGGCGTGTCGAACGTCGAGTTCGGCTGGAACTCGGTGCCGCTCTACTACGAGATCACCAAGAACTAAGCTCGAACCACTGGGGCGCTTCGCCCGTGCCGTCGGCCACCAGGTCACGGCACGGGCGGAGCGCCCTGTTTCGGTCACAATCGAATGAGGTCCCCATCCATGCGACTCCGGAACCGGCTGGGCTGACATGCTCGCCTACATCGTCCGACGCATCCTGCAAGCCGTCCCCGTGCTCATCGGCACCACGTTCCTCATCTACTTCATGGTCTTCTCCATGCCGGGGAACCCGCTCCTGTCGCTCTTCGGCGACAAGACGCCGAGCCCCGCACTCCTCGCCCGCCTCGAGGAGCAGTACCACCTGAACGAGCCCTTCTTCGTCCAGTACCTGTACTACCTGGGAGGCGTCGTCCGCGGCGACTTCGGCATCTCGTTCTCCGGCCAGTCCGTCAACGAGATCCTCGCCCGCACCTTCCCGGTCACCCTGACGCTGGCCATGATGGCGATCGTCATCGAGATCGTCGTCGCGCTGACCATCGGCCTCATCAGCGGTCTGCGCAAGGGCAGCTTCTTCGACGCGAGCGCCCTGGTCGTCAGCCTCCTGCTCGTGTCGGTGCCGATCTTCGTGCTCTGCTTCATCGCGCAGTCCTTCTTCGCGATCCAGCTGGGATGGTTCCCTCCGACCGTCGGAGCCGACGCGTCGTTCCAGAGGCTGCTGCTGCCCGCGATCGTGCTCGCCCTGTTCGTGGTCGCGTCGGCCATCCGCCTCACGCGCGGCTCGGTCATCGAGACGGCCGGCTCGGACTTCGTCCGCACCGCGTACAGCAAGGGGCTCTCGCGACGCCGCGTCATCCCCGTGCACGTCCTGCGCAACTCGCTCATCCCGGTCACGACGCAGTTCGGAGCCGACTTCGGCCTCCTGATCGTCGGCGCGACCGTGACCGAGGGCATCTTCAACGTTCCCGGAGTCGGGAACACGCTCTATCAGGCGATCATCCGAGGTGAGCGGCCGACCGTCGTCTCCTTCGTCACGGTCATGGTGCTGTTCTACCTCGTGGTGAACATCCTCGTCGACCTGCTCTACGCCGTACTCGACCCGAGGATCCGCTATGCCAAATGAGTCCACCGGCGGCGCGCAGAAGGCCCGCCGCATCGACCACTTCGTGGCCCCGCTCGAGGAGACGCCGATCGCGTCGGTCGACGCCGTCAGCCTCGACGAGAAGCCCAGCAACCTCTGGACCGACGCGTGGCGCGACCTGCGCAAGCGGCCCATGTTCTGGATCTCGGGCGTCCTGATCCTCGTCATCATCGCCGTCGCGCTGTTCCCGGGCCTGTTCACCTCGGTGGACCCCCGCCAGTGCGCGCTCTCGTTCAGCAACCAGGGCCCCGGCGACGGCAGCCTGCTCGGCTACACCAAGCAGGGGTGCGACGTCTTCTCGCGGATCATCCACGGCACGTCCACGTCGCTGACCGTCGGCCTCATCGTGATCGTGATCACGACGGTCTCCGGCGTCATCGGCGGCGCTCTGGCCGGCTTCTTCGGCGGCTGGGTCGACACCGTGATCATGCGCCTCGGCGACATCTTCTTCTCGATCCCGTACATCCTCGCCGCGGTCGTCATCATGTCCGTCTTCTCGGCCTACCGGAACGTGTTCGTCATCGCCCTGGCGATCGGCGCGTTCGCCTGGCCGACGACGGCGCGCGTCCTGCGCTCCGAGGTCCTCCGCGTGAAGCAGGCCGACTTCGTCGGCGCCGCCACCGCGACCGGCCTCTCCCGCATGGCGATCCTGTTCCGGCACGTGCTGCCGAACTCGATCGCTCCCGTCATCGTCGTCACGACGATCTCGCTCGGCGCGGCCATCACCGCGGAGGCGACGCTGTCGTTCCTCGGCGTCGGCCTTCCCGGCTCGGTCATGTCGTGGGGCAACGACATCAGCCAGGCCCAGCGCGATCTGCGCACCAACCCGCAGACGCTGATCTACCCGTCGATCGCCCTGACGGTCACGGTGCTGAGCTTCATCCTCCTCGGCGAATCGCTCCGCGACGCGCTCGACCCGAAGGCGAGGGCCCTCCGATGACCGCCACGACACCGAACGCACCGCACGGGCCGCTGCTCGAGGTCACCGACCTCGAGGTCGGCTTCCAGACCGGCAGCGGACTGGTCCCCGCCCTCCGCGGCGTGAGCCTCACGATCGAGCACGGCCAGACCGTCGCGATCGTGGGGGAGTCGGGCTCCGGCAAGTCGACGACCGCCGCCGCGATCATCGGCCTGCTCCCCGGCACCGGCCAGGTCACCGCCGGCTCCGTGCTGTTCGACGGCAAGGACCTCGCGAAGGCGACGAGGACCGAGCTCGAGGACATCCGCGGCCGCCGGATCGGCTACGTCCCGCAGGACCCGATGTCGAACCTGAACCCCGTGTGGTCGGTCGGCTTCCAGGTCGAGGAGACCATCAAGGCCAACGGCCTCGCGACCGGTCGCAAGGAGGTGCGCGCCAAGGCGATCGAGGTCCTGCAGAACGCGGGCCTCGCCGACGCGGAGAAGCGCCTCAAGCAGTTCCCGCACCAGTTCTCGGGCGGCATGCGCCAGCGCGTGCTGATCGGCATCGGCCTGGCCGCGGCTCCCCAGCTGCTGATCGCCGACGAGCCCACCTCGGCGCTCGACGTCACGGTCCAGCGCCGGATCCTCGACCACCTCGAGACGCTGACGAAGACCGACGGCACCGCGCTGCTCTTCATCACGCACGACCTGGGCCTCGCCGCTGAGCGCGCCGAGAAGCTCATCGTCATGTACAAGGGCCGCATCGTCGAGTCCGGCGCCTCGGTGGAGGTGCTGCAGAACCCGCAGCACCCCTACACGCAGCGCCTGATCGCGGCGGCGCCCAGCCTCGCGTCGCGCCGCATCCAGTCGACGGCCGGCCGGGCCGTGGAGTCGGTCTCCGGCGAGTCGGAGGCCGTGCGCGAGGTCGACCTGGTCGGCGCGGGCGCCGCGCACCACGCCGGCGCGGTCGCCTCGGGCGCCCCGATGATCGAGGTCGACGGCCTCACGAAGGTCTTCAAGATCCGCCGCGGCGGCCTGAAGGCCGAGGACTTCACCGCCGTCGACAACGTGTCGTTCTCGATCCCGAAGGGCACCACCACGGCGCTCGTGGGCGAGTCCGGATCGGGCAAGTCGACGATCGCCCGCCTGGTGCTGGGCCTCGAGACGGCGACGTCCGGAGCGATCTCGATCGCCGGTCGCCGGACCGAGAAGCTCAAGGGCCGCGACATGCTGGCGCTCCGGCGCTCCATGCAGCCGGTGTTCCAGGACCCGTACGGCTCGCTCGACCCGCTGCACAACATCGGCAACACCATCTCGGAGCCGCTGCGGGTGCACACGGTCGGCGACCGGACGTCGCAGCGCGAGCGCGTCCTCGAGCTGCTCGACCAGGTGTCCCTCCCGCGCGTGATCGCGAGCCGGTACCCGAACGAGCTCTCCGGCGGCCAGCGCCAGCGCGTGGCGATCGCCCGCGCGCTCGCGCTGAAGCCGGAGATCGTGGTGCTCGACGAGGCCGTGTCGGCTCTGGACGTCCTCGTCCAGGCGCAGATCCTCCGCCTCCTCGCCGACCTGCAGGCCGAGCTCGGGCTGACCTACCTGTTCATCACGCACGACCTGGCGGTGGTCCGCGTGATCGCCGACGACGTCTGCGTGATGCAGAAGGGCAGGATCGTCGAGCACGCCCCGACGGACACCGTGTTCGACTCGCCGCAGCAGGAGTACACCCGCGAGCTGCTCGACGCCATCCCCGGCGCCGGCATCGAGTTCGCGGTCTGACCGACCGTCACCAGGGCCCCGGCCCCGCCTGGAGCGCTCCTCGGAGCCCTCCGGAGCGGGGATCCGGGGCCCTTCGCCGTGCGGACGCCTCGCTGCGGTACGATGGATGGTCCCCCTTTTGCACGAGAACACGAGACGAGTCCGTATCCATGGCAAGTGCCACCCGCTCCGACCTGCGCAACGTCGCGATCGTCGCCCACGTCGACCATGGCAAGACCACGCTGGTCGACGCCATGCTCAAGCAGACGAACTCCTTCGACGCGCACGCCCACGTGGACGAGCGCGCGATGGACTCCAACGAGCTCGAGCGCGAGAAGGGCATCACGATCCTCGCGAAGAACACCGCTGTCTCGTACAGCGGCAAGCACGCGAGCGACGGTCCCATCACCATCAACGTCATCGACACCCCGGGCCACGCCGACTTCGGCGGCGAGGTTGAGCGCGGCCTGTCGATGGTCGACGGCGTCTGCCTCCTCGTCGACGCGTCCGAGGGCCCGCTGCCCCAGACCCGCTTCGTGCTGCGCAAGGCGCTCGAGGCGAAGCTCCCCGTCATCCTCCTGGTCAACAAGACCGACCGCCCCGACGCGCGCATCGACGAGGTCGTCGCCGAGAGCCAGGACCTGCTCCTCGGCCTCGCCTCCGACATGGCCGACGACGTGCCGGACCTCGACCTCGACGCGATCCTCGACGTCCCCGTGGTCTACGCCTCCGGCAAGGCCGGCCGCGCCTCGGCGAACAAGCCCGAGGACGGCACGCTGCCGGACGCCGAGGACCTGGAGCCGCTGTTCGAGGCGATCCTCAAGCACATCCCCGCGCCGACCTACGACGACGACGCGCCCCTCCAGGCCCACGTCACCAACCTCGACGCGTCGCCGTTCCTCGGCCGCCTCGCCCTCCTCCGCGTCTTCAACGGCACGATCAAGAAGGGGCAGACGGTCGCCTGGGTCCACCACGACGGCACCCACACCAACGCGCGCATCACCGAGCTGCTGATCACCAAGGCGCTCGACCGCTACCCGGCCGAGTCCGCGGGCCCCGGCGACATCGTCGCGATCGCGGGCTTCCCCGAGATCACCATCGGCGAGACCATCGCCGACCCCGAGGACATCCGCCCGCTGCCGGCCATCACGGTCGACGACCCGGCGATCTCGATGACGATCGGCACCAACACCTCGCCGCTCGTCGGCAAGGTGAAGGGCCACAAGCTCACGGCGCGCATGGTCAAGGACCGCCTCGACCGCGAGCTCATCGGAAACGTGTCGCTCAAGATCGTCGACATCGGACGCCCCGACTCGTGGGAGGTCCAGGGTCGCGGCGAGCTCGCGCTGGCCATCCTCGTCGAGCAGATGCGCCGCGAGGGCTACGAGCTGACCGTCGGCAAGCCCCAGGTGGTCACCCGCCAGGTCGACGGCAAGACGCACGAGCCCTTCGAGCACCTGACGATCGACGCTCCGGAGGATTACCTCGGTGCGATCACGCAGCTCCTCGCCGCCCGCAAGGGCCGCATGGACGGCATGTCGAACCACGGCACCGGCTGGGTCCGCATGGAGTTCATCGTTCCGTCGCGCGGCCTGATCGGCTTCCGCACCGAGTTCCTCACCACCACGCGCGGCACCGGCATCGCGAACGCGATCCTGCACGGCTACGAGCCGTGGGCCGGCGCGATCGTCACCCGCAACAACGGGTCGATCGTCGCGGACCGCAACGGCGTCGTGACCCCGTTCGCCATCATCGCGCTCCAGGAGCGGATGACCTTCTTCGTGAACCCCACCGAGGAGGTCTACGAGGGCATGGTGATCGGCGAGAACTCGCGCAACGACGACATGGACGTGAACATCACCAAGGAGAAGAAGCTGACCAACATGCGTCAGTCCACCTCCGACACTTTCGAGTCGATGACGCCGTCGCGTCAGCTGACGCTCGAGGAGTGCCTCGAGTTCGCCCGCGAGGACGAGTGCGTCGAGGTCACCCCCGAGGTCGTCCGCATCCGCAAGGTGGAGCTCGATGCGAACGCCCGCGCGCGCATGACGAGCCGCCTCAAGAAGCAGGGCTGAGCCCCGGGCGCCTCGGCGCCCGCCCACGACGAGACCGGCCGGAGCGATGCTCCGGCCGGTCTCGTCGTCTCCGCCCGGTGCTGCAGCGTGCAGCGCCGATCCCGTCCCTCGCGGTCCGGATCAGCCCGCCGGACTCGGAGAGGCAGAGGGGGTCGCGGACTCCGCCTCGAGCGTCGAGGTGACGAAGGAGACGAACGCCGCCGCGTCGTCCGGCTTCCCCGTGTACTGCTCGCCGTTCACCAGCACGGTCGGCGTCGACTCGAGCTTCGGAAGGGAGGAGTTCGCGAGGGGGAGCGAGGTGGCCCGCTCCGTCGCGGCCTTCACCCAGGGCCGGAACTCGCCCGCGGTCATGCAGGCGAGGACGTCGTCGTCGGTGACGCCCGCTCCGGTCACCAGCGCCCGCAGAGCGTCGTCGTCGAGGCCCGTCGTCCCCTCCGCCGGCTGCTGCGCGAAGAGCGCCGCGTTCACGGCGAGGAAGCGGTCCGGATCCTCGTCGGCGACGCACGCGGCGGCGTTCGCGGCCCGGCTGGAGTACTCGGAGCCGGCCGAGGAGGAGTCGAGGATCGCCACCGGGTGGATCTCGAGCGTGATCGCCCCCTTCGTCAGCCACGACTGCAGCTGCTCGGCGTTCGCCTTCTCGAACTGCCCGCAGTACGGGCAGAGGTAGTCGACGTAGAGGTCGACGGCGACGACTCCGCCCGCACGCGTGGCGCTCTCATCGGTCGGGACGGGGGATGCTCCCGGAGCGATCGCCGCGCTCGTCGTCGCCGTCACGGCCGAGCCGTCGCCCGCGAGGACGATGCCGTCGCTGAGCATGTTCGCCGGGCCGGCGCTCGCGACCTCCTGCTGCGACCAGACGTTCCAGCAGACCAGGGCCACGACCGCGAGGAGCCCGACGACCGCTCCGCCCTGCCCGAGCAGCCGGTTCCGGCGCCGCCGGCGCCTCTCGGCTTCGCGGCGCTCCCGCGCCTGCGCTCGGGCGAGCTCCTGGCGCTCGCGCTTGGTCAGGCCGCTTCTCGCACTGTTCCCGGACATCGCCGACGACGCTACGGGCGCAGGCTTCGGCGCGCCGTGGAGTGCGCCCGCCGGATCCTGGGACGGAGTGCGGGTCCTCTCAGGGATCAGGCGAAGAGGCCGGAGCCGAGGAAGTCGGTCTCGTCGCGAGCACCGGGCGGCACCGCGAACACGGCCGAGCCGACGTGCTTCACGTACTCGTTCAGCGCGTCCGTCGCGAGGTTCCGCTGCACGGTGACGAACTGCTCCGGGGAGCGCTGGAACGAGAGGAAGAACAGCCCCGCGTTCAGGCGTCCGAGCTCGTCGTTGCCGTCGACGAAGTTGTAGCCGCGCCGCAGGAGCCGCACTCCGTTGTTCACGCTCGGGTGCGCGAGGCGCACGTGCGACTCCTGATCGATCAGCGGGGCACCGGTGGCGCCGGCCGCTGCGAAGTCGGGCTCGGTGGACTCCGTGCCGCCCGAGAGCGGGGCTCCGGACCCCTTGCTGCGGCCGATGACCCGCTCCTGCTCGCCCAGCTGGCTGCGGTCCCACGTCTCGATGATCATCCGGATCTTCCGCGCGACCAGGTAGCTGCCGCCGACCATCCACGCGGGGCCGTCGGAGGAGGGGACCCAGACGTGCTCCTGGACGGCGTCGGCCTCCTCGGACTTCACGTTCGCCGTGCCGTCCTTGAAGCCGAAGAGGTTGCGCGGAGTCGCCTGGGCGGTGGACGTCGAGGAGGTGCGGCCGAAGCCGAGCTGAGACCAGCGGAGCGAGGCCCGGCCGAACGCGATCCGGCTCAGGTTGCGGATGGCGTGCACGGCGACCTGCGGATCGTCGGCGCAGGCCTGGATGCACAGGTCGCCGCCGCCGGCCGAGGGGACGAGCGCGTCGCCGCGGAAGCGGGGCAGGGCCTGCAGCTCAGGAGGCCGGCGGTCGGCGAGGCCGAAGCGGTCGGCGCCGGACTCGTCCGTGAAGAGGGTGGGTCCGAAGCCGACCGTGACGGTGAGGGACGCGGCGTCGAGCCCGAGCGCCTCTCCGGTGTCCTCCGGGGGAGCCGTGTCCGGCCCGTCCACCGCGCCGTTCTCGCCGACCTCGAGGCCCTGGGTCATCCGGGAGGCGGCGAGCGTCCAGTCCTTCAGGAGCTCGACGAGGTCCTCGCGCGTGGTGCCCGCGGCGAGGTCGAACGCGGCGAAGTGCAGCCGGTCCTGCGCGGCGGTGGTGATGCCCGCCTGGTTCGCGCCGAAGAACGGCACGGTGCGCGGGTCGGAGGAGGCCGTCGCGCTCGCGGACGATGTGACGGCCACCGTGCCGCCCACTCCGGCGGCCAGCCCGGCCGTCCCCGCCGAGACGAGGCCGAGCAGCCCGCGCCGCGAGAGGCGGCGGGGCTCGTCGGCGGGCTGCTCGGACTCCGTCGGCCGGGCTCCCTCGTGCTGCTCGGCGTCCACTACGCGGTCGGCTCCTCGACGCCCAGCACCGTGTGGGTCAGCTGCGAGAGCGGCTCGGAGAGAGCGTTGACCGCGTCCGAGAGCTCCTTCTTCTGCTCCGCGGTGACGGTGGAGTACGCGGCGAAGCCGGAGTCGATCGAGCCGTACTGCGCGAGCAGAGCGTCGAGCTCGGAGAACCGCTGCGTGATCCGTCCGGTGAGGTCGGCGCCCTCGTCGCCGCTGGCGGTCGCGATCGGCTCGACGTTGCCGAACGCCACCTCCGCGCCCTGGACGTTCGCGGCGAAGTCGGTGAGGTCGGTGCTCGACCACCAGTCCTCCTCGCCCGTGATCTTGCCGGCCGCGACCTCGTCGAGCAGGCCGATGGCGCCGTTCGAGATGTCGCCCACCGACACGGTGAAGCCGGGCGCGTTCACGAGGTCGGCCAGGCTCTGCACGTCGTCGACGAGGCCCTGGCCGAACTGGGCGCGCTGCTCGGGGGTGGAGGGCGCCCAGTCGAGGAGCGCGCTCGTGCCGTCGGAGTTGAGCGCACCCTCCGCGGGGGCCCACAGGTCCTTCTCGATGCGGTGGAAGCCGGTCCAGTCCAGGCCCTCGGCGACGGCGTCGACCTCGCGGTAGTCGATGCGCGGGTCGAAGTCGCCGAACGCCTCCGCGGTCGGCTCGATCCGCTCGTAGAAGACGCGGGTCGACGCGAAGAGGCCGCGCGCCTTCTCGTCGTCGCCGGCCTCGTAGGCCTGCGCGAACTCGGCGACCGCGGGGAGCAGCTCGCCCACCTGCGACTTCACGTACGCCACGTAGTTGGTGACCGCCGCCTCCGTCGCCGCCTTCTCGTCCGCCGACTGCGCGGTGGCCTCACCGGTCACGGTGAACTCGCTCAGCCCGACCGGGGCGCCGACCTGCTGGAACTTGCAGGCGGTGTAATAGGTGCCAGGCTCGAGCTGAGCGACGTAGGAGACGCTCTGGCCCGGGGTCACGTTCTCCTTCTCGCCCACGATCCGCAGCTTGTCCTCGGCCAGGATCTCGAACTCGTTGACGTCCGAGCCGCCGTTGGTCAGTGAGAACGTCACCGCTCCCGCCTCGGCGGTCGCCGTCGACACCTCGCAGGCGTCGTCCCTGATCGCGACGTCGAGCGCGACGGAGGAGGAGGACGCGGGGGTGTTCGGCACGCAGCCCGTGAGGATCAGCGCCAGGGCGCCGGCGCCGGCGAGGCCGAGGGTGACGCGGGGGAGGGTGGGACGAGCGCGCGAGGACATGCTTCTCCTGGATCGGGGCGAGTGCGCCGGCGGTGCCGGAGCGGGTCAGACGGAGGTGGGAGCGGGAGCGGCGACCGGGGCCGCGCTGCCCCGTCGCGGACCGCGCAGGCGGACCTGGCGGACGAACAGGGCGCCGACGACGACGAGGTAGAGCAGCCAGGCGGCGAACTGCAGAGCGGTCGGCTCGGGCGTGTAGTTGAAGAGGCCGCCGACCACGGCGGTCGCGGGCGGCGGGAGGATCGGGCCGAGCGAGAACAGCGGGGTGCCCCAGCCGGGCAGGAGCGACGCCTCCTGCAGGTCGCCGACGCCGTAGGAGAGGACGCCGGCCGCGACGAGGATGAGGAAGCCGCCCGTCCAGGTGAAGAAGCGCCCGAGGTCGATCCGGACGAAGCCCCGGAAGATCAGGTACGCGATGACGACCGAGCTGAGGATGCCCAGAATCGCGCCGACCGTGCCGACCCACGCGCTGGATCCCGACCCCGCAGTGCTCGAGGACACGCTCGCCCAGACGAAGAGCGCCGTCTCGATGCCCTCGCGGCCGACGCTGATGAAGCCGAGGACCACGATGCCGAGGGCCGAACCCGCGACGGCGCCGTCGAGCCGGGACTCGAGGTCGCCCTTCATGCTGCGGGCGTTCGCGCCCATCCAGAAGATCATCCAGGTGACCAGGCCGACCGCGAGGATCGAGAGGCCGCCGCCGATGAGCTCCTGAGCCTGGAACGACAGGGTCGAGGGGCCCCAGGTGAGGATCGCACCGGTGACGAGTGAGATCGCTATCGCGGCGGCGATGCCGGTCCAGAGCCGCGGCAGCACGTCGCGCCGGCCGAGCTTGGTCAGGTAGGCCACGAGGATGCCGACCACGAGGCCGGCTTCGAGGCCTTCGCGGAGGCCGATGAGGTAGTTTGCGAGCACGCGTGTTCTCTTGGTCGATGGTGGACGAGGAGGGGGCGACTCCCGCCCCGAGTCGATCCGGTCGGCGCGGCTCCGTTGTTCGGTAAGCCTTGCCTAACCCGGGTCGACTGTAGTCCGCTGCCCGGTCGCTGTCCAGAAGCGCCCGCAGCGGAGGCCGCGCGGGACGAGAGGCGGAGAGTGGACGCGGGCCGGGACGCAGCAGCGGAGCGGGTGGTGGCGGTGCACGCCCACCCCGACGACGAGACGATCACCATGGGCGGGACCCTGGCGCGGCTGGTGGCGCAGGGCGCCTCCGTCACCGTCGTCACCGCCACGCGGGGCGAGTGCGGCGAGGTCATCCCCGAGGACCTCGCTCCGCTCGAGGGCTCGGCCGAGCTGGCCGCGCACCGGACGACCGAGCTCGTCGTCGCCCTGACGGCCCTCGGCGTCGCCGACCACCGCTTCCTCGGCGAGGCCGGCGCCCGCGCACCCGGCCTCGCTCCGCGCGTCTACCGGGACTCCGGCATGCAGTGGGGGCCCGGCCGCGTCCCGGTGCCGCTCGAGCCGGTGCATCCCGCGTCCTTCACCGCCGCGCCCGAGGACGAGGAGGTGGCGGATCTCGTCGCCGTCCTCCGGCAGGTCGACGCGGGCGTCGTGCTGTCCTACGACGCGGGCGGCGGCTACGGCCACCCGGACCACGTCCGCACCGCCCGGGTCGCCGAGCGCGCCGCCGGGCTGCTGGGCCTGCGCTTCCTCGCCGTCCTCCCCGACGCGGCCCCGCCCCTCCCCGGGGACGTCGTGATCGAGCTGTCCGCCGAGGACCACGCCCGCAAGCGCGCGGCCCTCGAGGCGCACGCGACGCAGCTGGTGGTCGAGGGCGACGAGGCCCGCCTCTCGAGCGGTCCGCCGTTCCCCATCGGCCGCATCGAGCGCTTCCGCCCGGTCGCGCAGGCGGGGCGTCCGGCGCCGCTGCCGGAGGAGCGTCCGACGCTGGGATCGCGCGTGCTGTCGGGCGTCGCCGGAGTCCTGGTCGGCGCGGTGGTCGGAGCGATCACGACCGTCGCCCATCAGAGCACCGTGTCGGTCGGCGGTGTCGTCCTCCCGGTCGGCCTCGCCGCCTCCCTCGCCGGCGTGCTGCTGCTCCTGCTCGGGCTGCGCCTCGTGCTCATGGACCGGTTCGTCGCGTTCTGCACCGCGATGGGCCTGCTCGGGATGATCGGGCTGCTCGCCCTGCGCAGCACGGGCGGATCCGTCCTCGTCCCGGCGAACGGCCTCGGCGTGGCCTGGACCTTCCTCCCCGCCCTCATCGCCCTCGTCGTGATCGCCTGGCCGCGGCTGCGGGCGGCCGCTCCCGCCGCCGCCCCGCGGCCGGCGGACGCCGACGCCCCGTCGGCCCCCGTACGATAGAGACACTGTTCGAAGGGACCTGGAGCACCGTGACCTACGTGATCGCACTTCCGTGCGTCGATGTCAAAGACCGCGCCTGCATCGACGAGTGCCCGGTCGACTGCATCTACGAAGGCGAGCGCTCGCTCTACATCCACCCGGACGAGTGCGTCGACTGCGGTGCCTGCGAGCCGGTCTGCCCCGTCGAGGCGATCTACTACGAGGACGACCTCCCCGAGGAGTGGTCCGACTACTACAAGGCCAACGTCGAGTTCTTCGACGAGATCGGCTCCCCGGGCGGAGCCGCCAAGGTCGGCGTGATCGCGAAGGACCACCCGGTCATCGCGGCGCTGCCTCCGCAGAGCCACTGAGGCCGCTCCCATGGCCCTCGGCGCGCTGCCCGACTACCCCTGGGACCTGATGGCGCCCTTCGCCCGCACGGCGGCGGAGCACCCCGGCGGGATCGTCGACCTGTCGATCGGCTCGCCGGTGGACCCGACGCCCGCCCCGATCCGCGACGCGCTCGCCCGCGCGACGGACTCGCACGCGTACCCCACGACCGTGGGCACCCCCGCTCTGCGCGAGGCGATCGCCGCCTGGTACGCGCGGCGGCGCGGAGTCGAGGGCCTCGGGATCGACGAGGTCCTGCCGACGATCGGCTCCAAGGAGCTCGTCGCCTGGCTGCCCTTCCTCCTCGGACTCGGGGAGGGGGACGTGGTCGTGCATCCGCGCGCCGCCTACCCGACGTACGCGATGGGCGCGGCGATCGCCGGCGCCGAGGCGCTCGCCTCCGACGACCCCGCCGAGTGGCCTGTGACGACCCGCCTGGTCTGGCTCAACTCTCCCGGCAACCCCGATGGCGCCGTGCTCGACGTGCCCGCCCTGCAGCGCGCCGTCGCGCGTGCCCGTGAGCTGGGCGCTGTGATCGCGGGGGACGAGTGCTACGCCGAGCTCGGCTGGGACGGCCGCTGGGCCGACGAGCCGATCCCGAGCGTCCTCGACCCGCGCGTGGTGGGGGAGGACCGCACCGGGGTCCTCGGCGTCTACTCGCTGAGCAAGCAGTCGAACCTCGCCGGCTACCGCGCCGCCTTCGTCGCCGGGGACGCGGCCCTGATCGCGCGCCTGGTGACCGTCCGCAAGCACGCGGGCATGATCGTGCCCGGTCCGCTGCAGGAGGCGATGATCGTCGCCCTCGCCGACGACGAGCACGTCGCCGCGCAGAAGGAGCGCTACCGCTCCCGCCGCGACCGCCTCCGGCCCGCCCTCGAGTCCGCGGGCTTCCGGATCGACCGCAGCGAGGCCGGCCTCTACCTGTGGGCGACCGAGGGCCGCCCGGCCTGGGAGTCCATCGACCGGCTCGCCCGCCTCGGCGTCCTCGCGGGCCCCGGCGTCTTCTACGGGGAGGGCTTCCCCGAGCACGTGCGCCTCTCGCTGACGGCCTCCGACGAGCGGATCGACGCGGCCGTCGAGCGCCTGTCCGGCGGCCTCTGAGGCGCTCGACCCGGCCGATCCTGGCGGGTTCCGACAAGGCCCCGGCCCCAGCGCTGGGCGATGTCACAGTGCCCCCGCTTTGCCCATAGGCTGTATGTGGTTCGGTCGACGGTGCCTCACGAGGCCCCGGCTGCACCACGATCCAGACCCGGCGCCGCCCGCTCCGCGCGAGCGCTTCCGGGGTGCGACCGCGACGACCTGGGAGGCGTTGTGACCGAATCCGGCACGCAGAGCGACGGAACCGCGACGGTGGGCTCCACGGAGCCCGCGACCGGGAGCGCCACGACGCCGCCTCCCGCGCCGGCGGAGCAGGAGCTCCCCGAGAAGGTCACGCTCACCTTCGGCGACCGCACCGCGGACTTCCCGGTCCTGCGCAGCGTCGACGGTTCCTCGAGCATCGACTTCTCGACCCTGTCGAAGCAGACCGGCTTCATGTCGCTCGACTACGGCTTCGTGAACACGGCGGCGACCAAGTCGCAGATCACCTACATCGACGGCGACCAGGGGATCCTCCGCTACCGCGGCTACCCGATCGAGGAGGTGGCCACCAACGCGACCTACCTCGAGGTGGCCTGGCTCCTCATCTACGGCGAGCTGCCGACGGCCGACGAGCTCGCGGGCTTCGACGAGCGCATCCGCCGCCACACGCTCCTCCACGAGGACCTCAAGCGCTTCTTCGACGCGCTCCCGCACAGCGCGCACCCCATGTCGGTGCTCTCGGCCGGGGTCTCGGCCCTGTCGACGTACTACGAGGACAGCTCCAACCCGAAGGATCCGGAAGCTGTGGAGCTCACCACGATCCGCCTCCTGGCGAAGCTGCCCGTGATGGCGGCGTACGCCCACAAGAAGGCGATCGGCCAGGCGTTCCTCTACCCGGACAACTCGCTGAGCTTCGTCGACAACTTCCTCCGCCTCAACTTCGGCACGATGGCCGAGCAGTACCAGGTCGACCCGGTGCTCTCGAAGGCGCTCGACCGCCTCCTGATCCTCCACGAGGACCACGAGCAGAACGCGTCGACGTCGACCGTCCGCCTCGTCGGCTCGACCGAGGCGAACCTCTACGCCTCGGTGTCTGCCGGCATCAACGCCCTGTTCGGCCCTCTGCACGGCGGAGCGAACGAGGCGGTGCTCACCATGCTCGGCCGGATCCGCGAGTCGGGCGAGAGCGTGTCGACGTTCGTCGAGCGGGTGAAGAACAAGGAGGAGGGCGTGCGCCTGATGGGCTTCGGCCACCGGGTGTACAAGAACTACGACCCGCGCGCGAAGCTGGTCAAGGAGAGCGCCTCCGAGGTCCTGCAGGCCCTCGGCGTGAAGGACCCGCTGCTCGACATCGCGATGGAGCTCGAGGCCCTCGCTCTCGAGGACGACTACTTCAAGGAGCGGCGCCTCTACCCGAACGTCGACTTCTACACGGGCGTCATCTACAAGGCGATGGGCTTCCCTACCCGGATGTTCACCGTGCTCTTCGCGATCGGCCGCCTGCCCGGCTGGATCGCCCACTGGCGTGAGATGAACACCGACAAGCAGACCAAGATCGGCCGCCCGCAGCAGCTCTACATGGGCTCGCCCGAGCGCCACTGGCCGAACGACCGCTGACCGGTCCCCGAGAGCCCGTCCCCGCCGGGGGGCGGGCTCTCGCCGTGCGGCGCACCCGCCTCTCGTCAGCCGTCCGAGACTCGAACCTCTTCTTCGAGGCGGGACGCAGAGCGGCGTGGTCGCCGCGGACTCGATCAGCACGGTTCGTCCCGGGGTGCCGCCTGCTGGGCCCGGCGGCGCCGGACGCCCGTCCTCAGGCGTGCAGGGCGGCGTTCAGCTCGATGCCGGCGCCGGTGCGGGGGAGGACCTCGACAGCTCCGGTGAGTGAGTTGCGGCGGAAGAGCAGGTTCGGCACGCCCGAGAGCTGCACGGCCTTCACGGTCTGCGGGGCGCCGTCGGCGCGCGGCGCTCCGCCGACCACGACGACCTTGGTGCCGGCGGTCACGTAGAGGCCGGCCTCGACGACGGTGTCGTCGCCGAGGGAGATGCCGATGCCCGAGTTCGCACCCAGCAGCGCCCGCGCGCCGATCGAGACGCGCTGCACTCCTCCGCCCGAGAGGGTGCCCATGATGGACGCGCCGCCGCCGATGTCCGAGCCGTCGCCGACCACGACGCCCTGCGAGATGCGCCCCTCGACCATCGAGCTGCCGAGGGTCCCGGCGTTGAAGTTGACGAAGCCCTCGTGCATCACCGTCGTGCCGGGTGCCAGGTGCGCCCCGAGGCGGACGCGCGAGGTGTCCGCGATGCGCACCTTCGCGGGGGTGACGTAGTCGGTCAGCCGCGGGAACTTGTCGATCCCGGTGGCCTGGATGCCGTGGCGCCGGAGCGAGGGGCGCAGGCGGGTGAACGACTCCGGCGAGACCGGACCGGCGTTCGTCCACACCACGTTCGGCAGGTGGGCGAAGACGCCGTCGAGGTTCACCTCGTTCGGGCGGACCAGGAGGTGCGAGAGCAGGTGCAGCCGCAGGTAGGCGTCGGACGTGGAGGCGGGCGGCGCCTGCACGTCGATCTGCAGCGTGACCACGTCGATGCGGACCTCGCGGCGCGGATCCTCGCCGGCCTGCTCCTCGAACTCCGCCGGCACGATCCAGGGGTCGCGGCCGGCCGGGATGGTGCCGAGGCGCGGCTCCGGGAACCAGGTGTCGAGGACGGTGCCGTCGGCGGCCACGGTGGCGAGCCCGTATCCCCAGGCGGAGGCGGGCGCGGAGGAGTCTGCGGAGTGCTCGAGGGTCATGCCGATCAGGGTAGCGCGGAGCGTCCGGCCGCTACCCTGGGGCGCATGGCCGATCCGACCACCGCCCCTCCGCTCGATCTGCGCACCGATCCGGTCGCCCTGACGCGGATCCTCTGCGACATCCCCTCCGTCTCGGGCGACGAGCTCGAGATCGCGGACGCGGTGCAGTGGGCGCTCGAGCAGTACGACCACCTCGAGGTCATCCGCGACGGCCACACCGTCGTGGCGCGGACGAACCTCGGCCTCGCCCAGCGCGTCGTGATCGCCGGGCACCTCGACACGGTGCCGGTCAACGGCAACCTGCCCGTCGTCGCCGAGACGATCGACGGCGTCGAGCACCTGGTCGGCCGCGGGACCGTCGACATGAAGGCCGGAGTGGCGGTGCAGCTCGTCCTCGCCGCCGAGCTCTCCGATCCGGCCGTCGACATCACCTGGATGTGGTACGACAACGAGGAGGTCGCAGCGGACCTCAACGGCCTCGGCCGCCTCTCCCGGCACCGCCCCGACCTCTTCTCCGCCGACTTCGCGGTGCTCGGCGAGCCGACGAGCGGAGCAGTGGAGGGCGGCTGCAACGGGACGCTCCGGGTCGACGTGGTCACCCGCGGCGTCCGCGCCCACTCCGCCCGCAGCTGGGTCGGCGAGAACGCGATCCACGCGGCCGCGCCGATCCTCGACCGCCTCGCCGCCTACGTGCCGCGCGAGGTCGAGGTCGAGGGCCTCGTGTACCGCGAGGGCGTCAACGCCGTGCGCGTCACCGGCGGGGTCGCGGGCAACGTGATCCCGGACCTCTGCACGGTGCAGGTCAACTACCGCTTCGCCCCCGACCGGTCCGGGGAGGAGGCGCTCGCCCACCTCGAGGAGCTCTTCGAGGGGTTCGAGGTGACGGTGGACGATCTGGCCGAGGGCGCCCGCCCGGGGCTGGACGCACCTCTGGCCCAGGCCTTCCTCGCGGCCGTCGGAGCCGAGGCGAAGCCCAAGTACGGCTGGACCGACGTCGCGCGGTTCTCCGCCATGGGCATCCCGGCTGTCAACTACGGACCGGGCGACCCGCTCCGGGCCCACGCCGACGACGAGCGCGTGGCGGTGCACGAGATCACCGAGTGCACCGAGGGCCTCCGCCGCTGGCTGACCGCGTCCTCGTGAGCGCGACCGCCACGGCCGTCCCCGTCCGACTCCGCCTCCGCCTGCGCCTGGTCCCGTGGTGGGCGCGGGTCCTCCTGGTGTACATCGCGACCCGCGTGGTCACGACGGTGATCCTGTTGCAGTTCGCCGCGCACCAGCTCGCGAACCCGTGGACCGGACCCTCCCCGTCCTACTCGGCCTTCGCGTCGATGTGGGACGGCCGCTGGTACGAGATCATCGCGGCCACCGGGTACCCCGGCTTCCTGCCGATCACGCAGGACGGCCACGTGGGGGAGAACGCCTGGGCCTTCATGCCGCTCTACCCGGGCGTCGTGAAGGCGCTGATGGCGCTCACCGGCCTCACCTGGGCTCCGGCCGCCGTGACCGTCTCCGTCCTGTGCGGAGCCGGAGCCTGCCTCGTCCTGTACCGCCTCTTCCGGCACTCCCTCGGCGAGTCGCAGTCGCTGACGGCGGTGCTGCTGTTCTGCGTGGCGCCGACCTCGCCGCTGATGCAGCTCGCCTACGCGGAGTCGATGGCGATGCTGCTGACCGCGGTCACGCTCCTCCTCCTGGTGCGGCGGCGCTGGCTCGCGGTCGTGCCCGTGGTGCTGCTGCTGGGCCTGACCCGGCCGAGCGGGCTCGCCTTCGCCGCCGCGCTCGGCCTGTACGTCGTCTACCGGTTCGTCCGGCGCCGCACGGAGCCGTTCCCGCGGTCGGAGTGGCTGCCGGCCGTGGGCCTGACGGCGTGGGGGCTCGTGGTCGGCTTCCTCTGGCCCGCCGTGGCGTGGGTCGTCACCGGGTCGATGACCGCGTACACCGACACCGAGCTGGCGTGGCGTGCGGTCTACATCGGCTACCAGGAGCTGCTCCCGCTGACTCCGTGGTTCCAGGGCGGCGCCTGGTGGGGCTCGTGGTGGTTCGGGGCTCCGGCCGTCGGCATCGTGCTGGTGGTGCTCCTGCTGGCGGCGTTCGTCGGGATCCTCGCCGCACCGTGGACACGGAGGCTGGATCTCTTCAGCCGGGCCTGGGTCGCCGGGTACGGCGTCTACCTGCTGGCGTTCTTCTTCCCGCAGTCGAGCACCTTCCGGCTGCTGGGCCCGATGTTCCCGCTCGTCGGAGCGCTGGCGGTGCCGCGCTCGCCGGTCTTCCGCGTCGCGCTGGTCCTGCTCGGGATCGGCGGCCAGATCGTCTGGATCTCGATCTGCTGGGCCGTCGCCGGATCGGACTGGACTCCGCCGTGATCGTGCCGCGCGCCCGCCCGGCGCGGTGCTCCTCCGGGGACTCCCGACTCCCGCACGGGTATGCTCGTCGGAATGTCTCCCCTCACGCCAGCCGGTGAGCCGCGACACGCGTCGCCCCTCCTCCGGCCGACCCGCCGGCGAGCCGCGGCGACACCCGCCCGCTCCCCGCTGACGACCGCCTCCGCCTCCTCGACGGACCGCGGGCCTCTCGCGTGAGCGCCACCGCGATCGCGCCGGAGACGGAGGACGCCTCTCCGTCCCGCTCCCGCTGGGGTCTGCTCCGGAGGATCCCGTGGTGGATCCAGGTGCTCCTGGTCTTCGCCGTGTCCCGCGTCGTCACGACCGTGATCATGCTCCGTGTCGGCGCCGTGCGTCAGGGCGTCGAGTGGACGGGACTCCGCGACACCTACGTCCGGTTCGCGACGACGTGGGACGGCGGCTGGTACGAGCGGATCGGGATGACGGGGTACCCGTCGGTCCTGCCGCTCTCGCCGTCCGGAGCCGTGGAGCAGAACCCCTGGGCGTTCATGCCCGTCTACCCGTTCACCGTCCGCGGCCTGATGAACATCACCGGGCTCGACTGGGCGAACGCGGCGGTGCTCGTCGCCCTGGTCTGCAGTGCAGCGGCGTGCCTGGTGATCTACCGGCTGTTCCGCGTCTCGCTCAGCGAGGGCCAGGCGCTGATGGGGATCGTCTTCTTCTGCGTCGCTCCGACGTCCCCGATCCTGCAGATCGGCTACGCCGAGTCCGGCGGCATCCTCCTGACAGCCGTGCTGCTCCTCCTGCTGGTGCGCCGCAAGTGGATCTGGACGTTCCCCGTTGTGCTGGTCGTGGGGCTCCTGCGCCCGAGCGGCCTCGCGATCGCGGCGATGACGGGCCTCTACTTCCTCTACCGCGTCTGGCGCCACGTGCGCGGCACCGAGCCGTTCGCCCGCCGGGAGTTCGCCTTCACGGTCGCCCTCACGGTCTGGTCCCTCGCGGTGGGGTTCGCCTGGCTGCTCATCGCCTGGGCCGTGACCGGCTCCTTCACCGCCTACACCGACACCGAGCTCGCCTGGCGCAGCGTCTTCATCGGCGAGGGCGAGCTCATCCCCTTCACCTCCTGGTTCGCCGGTGGAGGCTGGTGGGGAGGCCTCTGGTTCGGCTCGCCGATCACGGGCATGGGCATCACCGTCGTGGTGGTGCTCGGATTCCTGGCGATCCTGTTCTCGCGGGCCACGCGCAGCCTCGACGTCTTCTCGCGGCTCTGGGTCGGCGGCTACGCGATCTACCTCTTCGCGTTCTTCTACCCGCAGTCGAGCACGTTCCGCATCCTGATGCCGATGTTCCCGCTGGCCGGGGCGCTCGCGGTGCCGCGGTCGACTCTCCTGAGGGTGTTCGTGGTGGCCGCATCGATCGTCGGGCAGATCGTCTGGGTGCTGCTGTGCTGGGTGTTCACCCCGGGCGACTGGTCCCCGCCGTGATCGGCTGACGCCCGACTTCCGGGCGCGGTTCGGAACACCCCCGCGGATGCACGATAATAGGGGGATACGTCACGAAAGGGGAACTCTATGGCGGCCATGAAGCCGAGGACCGGAGACGGACCGATGGAGGCTGTTAAGGAGGGCCGACTCATCGTCGTGCGCGTTCCGCTCGAAGGAGGCGGACGCCTCGTCGTCTCGGTCAACGATGCAGAGGCGAAAGAGCTGCACGACGCGCTCGCGTCGGTGGTGTCTCCCGCCTGATCCGCACCGTCGTGAACGCCCGTCGCACATCGTGCGGCGGGCGTTCCGTCTTTCCTCGGTCGGCCGCGCTCGTCAGGCGCGGCGCTTGTTGGCCTGCAGCAGGCCGTCGCCGATCGGCGAGAGCACGCTGACCACGGCGGGGGAGGCGCAGACCTCGGCCACCAGCGTGCGGAACGCCGTCGCGATCTCGTCGCGCTGCGCGGGGTTGGCCACGCGTCCGCGCCAGAGCGCGTGGGGGACGAGGACCGTCCCGCCCGGACGGACGAGCCGCAGCGCGTGCTCGACGTTCTCGATGACCTGCAGCGGATCGCCGTCGACGAAGACGATGTCGTAGGAGTTCTCGTTCATCCGGGGCAGCACCTCGAGGGCGCGGCCCGGGATGAGCCGCAGCCGGTTGGGCGAGATGCCCGCCTCGTGGAACTGGGCGCGCGCGTGCTGCTGGTGCACGGCCTCGGAGTCGATCGAGGTGAGCATCGCCTCGGGGGCGCCGTCGAGCAGCCACAGGCCGCTCACTCCGGTGCCGGTACCGATCTCGATGATGGAGGTCGCGCGCGCCGCGGCGGCGACCAGCGCGGCCTGCGCTCCGATCGAGGGGGAGACGGCGTCGATGCCCAGCTCGACCGAGAGCCGGCGGGCCGAGGCGATGGCCTCCGACTCGACGACCGCGTCCTCGGCGTACTTCCAGTTGGCATCCTTGTCGGACACGGGGGCGCTCCTCTGATCGGTGCACCGAGCGGATCGCGCCCGGGCATCGTCAGGGTACGGTGGCGCGCGGGCTCCGCGAGGGAGGCGCGGCGGGTTAGTGTTGTCCTCGTGTTCGGTCTGACGTTCGACAAGCTCCTCATCATCGGGGTCATCGCTGTCTTCGTGCTGGGTCCCGACCGCCTCCCGCACTACGCCGCCCAGCTCGGGCAGCTCGTGCGCAAGGTGCGCGGATTCGCCACGCAGGCCCGGGAGCGCGTCAAGGACGAGATGGGCGACGAGTTCAACGACGTCGACTGGAAGAAGCTCGACCCGCGCCAGTACGATCCCCGCCGCATCATCCGCGACGCCCTGCTCGAGGACGATCCGGCCCCCACCGTGAAGCCGCCCACCGCTGTCGCCGCTCCGGTCGTGCCGGGCGGCACCGGCTCCGCGCAGGACAGCTACTACACGACGATGCAGCGCTCCGTCTCGTCCGGCACGCTCTCGAGCGTCGCGCCGCCGCCGATCGACTCCGAGGCCACCTGAGCCCTGCTCCGCGAGGAGCGCCGGGCGGGCGTCCCGACCGACGCCGCCCGCACGAAGCCGCGCGGAGGCGTCAGCCGACGGCGAGCGGAAGCCGACGGCCGGTCAGTCCCCGCGGCCGCGCGGCGAGCGTCGCCGCCAGGGCGTCGATCGCCCGGGCGGCAGGATCCTCCGGATCGCCGACGACGACGGGCACGCCCTCGTCGCCCCCCGCCCGCAGCGCGACGGAGATCGGCAGCGACGCGAGCAGCGGCACCTCGTCGCCCGTCGCAGTGAGCCGACGCGCGACCTCGGCCCCGCCTCCGCTGCCGAAGAGCTCCAGCACCGAGCCGTCGGGCTGAGGGAGTCCGGACATGTTCTCGACCACTCCGACGATGCGCTGACCCGACTGGCGGGCGAGCGCGCCGCTGCGCTCGGCCACGTCGGCGGCCGCCGGCTGCGGTGTGGTGACGATGAGGACCTCCGCATGCGGGAGCAGCTGCCCGATGGAGATCGCCACATCCCCCGTGCCGGGAGGCAGGTCGAGCAGGAGCACGTCGAGGTCGCCGAAGTACACGTCGGTGAGGAACTGGGAGATGGTGCGGTGCAGCATGGGTCCGCGCCAGGAGACGGCCGCCCCCCGGGTGTCGCCCTCGAGGAACATCCCGATCGAGATGACCTTCACGCCGTGCGCCACCGGCGGCAGCATCAGCTCGCCGACGCGGGTGGGCCCCGCGACGCGCCCGTCGTGCATCAGGCCGAGCAGGCCGGGGATGGAGAAGCCGTGAACGTCGGCGTCCACGAGGCCGACCGCGAGCCCCCGCTGAGCGAGGGCGACCGCGAGGTTGGCGGTGACGGTCGACTTGCCGACACCGCCCTTGCCGCTGGTGACCGCGTACACGCGGGTGAGCGAGTCCGGGCCGAAGGGCATGCTCCGGCGCCCGCCTTGGAGGCGCTCGGTGAGGGCGGTGCGCTGCGCCGGCGTCATGACTCCGACCACGACGTCGACCGCCGTGACTCCGGGAGCCGAGGCCGCGGCCTCGCGCACGTCGCGCTCGATCGCGGAGGCGGCCGGGCAGCCGACGATGGTCAGCCGGATCGCGACGCGGACGGCTCCGTCGGCCCCCGCCTCGACCGACTCGAGCATGTCGAGCTCGGTGATGGGCTTCCGGATCTCCGGATCGACGACGCGGGCCAGCGCCGTCCTGACGGCGGTCTCGATGGCGGCGACGTCAGGCATCGCGCCGCTCGGGCTCCTGCGCCCGATCCTTCTCGAGCTCCTCGAGCAGGCCGCGCAGCTCCGAGCGGATGAAGTCCTTGCTCGCCATGTCGCGGATCGCCAGGCGCAGGGCCACGACCTCGCGCGCGAGGTACTCGGTGTCCGCGAGGTTGCGCTCGGCCCGCTGACGGTCCTGCTCGATCTGCACGCGGTCGCGGTCGTCCTGGCGGTTCTGCGCGAGCAGCAGCAGCGGCGCGGCGTAGGAGGCCTGCAGCGAGAGGATCAGCGTCAGCACCGTGAAGCCGAGGGCCTGCGAGTCGAAGCGCGCGTCCGCGGGCCCGTAGGTGTTGAACATCAGCCAGAAGACGCAGAAGATCGTCATCCCGACCAGGAACCACGGCGTGCCCATGCCGCGGGCGAACGACTCGGTCAGGCGGCCGAAGCGGTCGCTGCTCGGGCGGTTCCGCCGCGAGAGGACGCGGGTGCGCAAGCCCTTGGGAGCGTCGAGGCGCCGGTCCTGCTTGGTGTCCCTAGCCACGCGCGCCCCTCCGTCCCCGTCGTGTCCTGCCTGTCGCCGCGGGTGCCGGCGGCACGAGCGGGACGCCCTGCGTCGCCGTCGTCACCGGCTTCCTCGGTTCGTCGTCGTCGCCGTGGCTGCGCCAGTCGTCGGGGAGGAGGTAGTCGAGGACGTCGTCGATGGTCACGACGCCGACGAGGCGGTGGGACGCGTCGACGACGGGCACCGAGACGAGGTTGTAGCTGGCCAGGATCCGGGCGACCTCGGCCGCCGAGGTCTCGGGCGTGATCGGGTCCATGCTCTGGTCGAGCAGGGTGCCGAGGCGCTCGTGCGGCGGGTAGCGGAGCATCCGCTGGAAGTGCACCATGCCGAGGAAGCGGCCGGTCGGCGGCTCGTAGGGCGGCAGTGTGACGCAGACGGCGGCGCCGAGGGCCGGGGCGAGCTCGTGGCGGCGGATGAGGGCGAGACCCTCGGCGACGGTCGCCTCGGAGGAGACGATGATCGGCTCCGTGGTCATCAGACCGCCGGCGGACTCCGGGGCGTAGGTGAGGAGCATGCGGACGTCGTCCGCCTCCTCGGGCTCCATCAGCTCCAGGAGCGCCTCGCCGCGCTCCTCCGAGAGCTGGGCGATCAGGTCGGCCGCGTCGTCCGGCTGCATCTGGTCGAGGACGTCGGCGGCGCGGTCGTCGTCGAGCCGGCCGAGGATCTCGACCTGCTCGCTCTCGGGCATCTCCTCGAGCACGTCCGCGAGGCGGTCGTCCGAGAGCTCGCCGGCGACCTCGAGCATCCGCTGCTGCGGCAGGTCGAGGAGCGTGCTGGCGAGGTCGGCGGGCTTGAGCTCGGAGAGGCTGGCGACGTACTGCTCGGCGGACTGCGCCTCGGTCGAGACGCTCTCGCGGACCTCGCGCCAGCCGGCGAAGGCGGTCGCGCCCTTGGCGAAGGGGGAGGGGCTGGTCTTGGGCCGGCGGACGAAGAGCTGCGCGAGCTCCCACTCGCCGGGAGCGGCCTCCTCGATCGCGACGTCCTCGACGACCGCGTCACCGGAGCCGTCCACGAAGCTCACCCGGCGGCCGAGGAGCTCGGCGATGACGCGGACCTCGCCGCCCCGCTGCTCGAAGCGGCGCACGTTGATGAGCCCGGTGGTGATGATCTGGCCGCTGCCGATGCTGGTGACCCGGCCGATCGACACGAAGACGCGACGGCGCCCGGGGATCTCGACCACCAGGCCGACCACCCGCGGGGCGTCGTTCTGCCGGTAGACCAGGAGCACGTCGCGGACCTTGCCGACGCGATCGCCGGCCGGGTCGAAGACACTGCATCCGGCCAAGCGCGCGACGAAGACTCTGGCGGAACTCACGGCTACAAACCTAGTCCCGTGCAGCCGGGCGGACGCCGAGCGTTCCCGGCTCGCCCTCGGCCGGTTCTCCGAATCCGTTCAGAGACCTTCAAGTGGCCTGTGCGATTCTGTCCGGGTGACTCAGCAGACGCCGTTCAGCGGCCGAGGGCCGGCCTTCCCCACGATCCCGCGCGGGGAGATCCTCGCCACGTTCGACACGTACCAGGAGGCGCAGGCCGCCGTCGACGTGCTCGCCCGCGCCGACTTCCCGGTGCGCCAGCTCGCCATCATCGGCAACGAGCTCAAGAGCGTCGAGCGGGTGACCGGCAAGCTCACCTGGGGCCGCGTCGCCCTCGCCGGAGCGGCCTCCGGCGCCTGGCTCGGTGTCTTCCTGGGCCTCCTGCTCATCATCTTCTCGCCGACGACGGAGTTCTCCTTCCTCATCGCGGCGGTCCTCCTCGGCGCCGGCTTCGGGATGCTCTTCGGGCTCGCCTCCTACGCCGTGAACCGCCGCCGTCGCGACTTCACCTCGACCATGCAGGTGATCGCGACCAGCTACTCCGTGCTCGTGGACCCCGAGGTGGTCAACCGCGCGCGCAACCTGCTCGACGGCGGCACCTCCCCGGCGGAGGCGCCGCAGACGGCCTGGGCTCCGCCGCCCGCCGCGGTCGGCGACCCGCAGCCGCGGCCCGTCCGCCCCGAGGACGACCCGCGCTGACGATCCTCCACGAAGGCCCCCGGTCCGCCGGGGGCCTTCGTCATTCCGGGGGCGGGGCGGCTCAGGCGGAGCCGACGGGCGGGAGGACGATGTCGACCGCGAGACCCCGGGGGGAGCGGTTGACCAGGGCGACCGTCCCGCCGGCCGAGAGCACGGTGGTGTGCACCAGGGCCAGCCCCAGACCGCTGCCGCCGGAGGCGAGGGTCCGGGAGTCGTCCGGGCGGGAGAAGCGGTCGAAGGCGACCGGGATGAAGGCGTCGGGCATCCCCGGTCCGTCGTCCGAGACGCTGAGCATCAGGCGCCCGTCCGACTGCGAGAGGGAGGCGACGATCATGCCGCCGCCGTTCATCGCCTGGATCGCGTTCCTCACGAGGTTGTCGATCACCCGGCCGAAGTCCTGGGACGCGACCGCGTAGAGCCGCACCGGCTCGCGCTCGTCGATCTCGTAGTCGATCTCCACCCCCGACTCCGAGGCGAGCAGGCGGGTGCGGTCGACGGCGCCCACCAGCTCGTCGACGAGCTCGGCGAAGGGAGCGGTCGGGCGGACGGTGCGGCTCTCGATGCGCGAGATGTCGAGGAGGGCGGATGCGAGGCGCACGAGCCGGTCGACGCTCTTCTGCGCGTCGAGGATGACCCGGTCGACCGCGACCGGGTCGTCGACGCGGTGGTGGGCGATCTCGAGCTGGGCGGAGAGCGCGGCGAGGGGAGTGCGGAGCTCGTGGCTCGCATCCGACACCATCTGCTTCTCCCGGGCCAGCGACGCGGTCTGCTTGGTCAGGAACGCGTTCAGCGTCACCGCGAGCTCGTCGATCTCGTCGCGCGTGCCGACGACCGGGAGCTGGTCGCCCTGCCCGGGCTCGGCGGCGATCTGATCCGCGCGCGCCCGCATCCGGCGCACCGGGGCGAGGGCCGCGCCCGTCAGGATCCACGAGGCGAGCCCGAACGTGACGACGAGGAAGATCGCGGCGTAGACGAGCACGTGGGCGAAGTCGTCGAGGACGAGCTGCGACGCGGCCTGATCGCGGGCGGAGGCGACCTGCCAGACGCCGCGATCGCTCTCGATGGCCGTGAAGCGGACCAGGTAGCTGCCGTTCGCCGTCGTCACGTCGGCGTACCGGGGCGAGGTGTCGGCCGGCTCCTCCGCCAGAGCGCTGAGCACCTCGCCGCTCAGGCGCGAGGGCATGGTCGAGGTGCTGACGCTCCCGTCGGGCGCGAGAGCGAGGAACAGCTGGCCCGTCGACGAGCCCTGCGTGCGCGGGACGTTGCCCGCCGAGATGTCGCGGCGCACCTCGTCCTCGATCGACATCAGGATCGTCCGCTCGCTGCGGTCGACGATGCCGGTGACCACCTGGTAGAAGAGCAGCGCCGCGAGCGCGAAGAGGGCGGTCGCCACAGCGACCGTTCCCACGGTGATCCTCGCGCGGATCGAGAGCGCGCCGACCCGGCGGCGTGCCGTGCTCATCCGCGACACGGGCTATTCGACCGGGCGGAGGAAGTAGCCCTTGCCGCGGACGGTAACGATGCTGACGCCCGTGTCCTCGGTCGGGAGCTTCTTGCGCAGGTAGCTGACGTACTGGTCGACGATGTTGTTGTCGACGATCTCGCCGCCGCCCCAGATCTCGGAGAGGATCCGCTGGCGGGTCACGACGGAGCCGACGGGAGTGATGAGGAGCTTGAGGAGCTCGAGCTCCTTCGGGCTGACGTGGATGCGCGAGCCGTCGGCGGTGCGCCGGATGCTCGATCCGTCCACGGTGATGCGTCCGACGTCGATCGAGGTGGACATCAGCGACGGGCTGCGGCGCAGGAGGGCCCGGAGGCGCGCGTTGAGCTCGGTGAACGCGAACGGCTTGGTCAGGTAGTCGTCCGCTCCGGCGTCGAGGCCGAAGACGCGGTCCTCGATCGCGTCCCGCGCGGTCAGCAGCATGATCGGCGTGGGCCGGCCGAGCTCGCGGATCCGGCGGCAGATCTCGAAGCCCGACATCGCCGGCAGCATGACGTCCACGATGGCGGCCGAGAACTCGGCGTTGCTGAACGCGACGAGCGCGTCGATGCCGTTTGTGGTCAGCACGGCCTCGTAGCCGGCGTCTTCGAGGCCGCCGACGAGGGCCTCACCCATGGCTGGATCGTCTTCGACGACAAGGATCTTCACGCGCTCACCCTACGGCCCGGCTCCCAGGAGGACGCACTGGGCGGGCCGTGTGTCGATCGGATGCGGGATCGACCCATTCGATCGGCGCTGGGCGACGAATGAGGAGCAACAGACCGCTCGGGGGCGTGGCGGGAGAGGCGCGATCAGTGGCGCATTTCTACTCTTCTCTCCCCGTCGGCCCGATGATCCTGTTTGCATAGTTCACCTCTACCGTCACCCGAAGGCGGCACAAAAATGCTCGATATTCTTTCCATCTGGGCGCGTCTCGCGCTGTCGGTCCTCCTGTGGATCGTCGTTCTTCCCGTCATGCTCGTCCTGCTGCCGTTCCGCACGGGCAGGAGCGCCTCGCTCCCCGCCCTGCGACCGGTGCCGGTTCCCGCACCGACGGTTCCGATCGACACCCGGAGCACCAGCGGCGCGTACTAGGCCCACTTCCCGGTCGTTCCGGGCTCGACGCCCCGCTCCCATGAGCTCCGGCGTCGTCCGCCCACCGATCCCCGACGCCCGAACAGCCGTGCCTCTCTCCGCCAGGAGGGGGCGCGGCTGTTCGTCGTTCCCCGGGTCGATCCCGACTGACCGACAGATGTCGATATCGGCTCCTCTCGATCGCGAGCCGCGTCAAGCCCTTCGCAGAATCTCAGGGACTGGCAATACAGCGCTCGCACATGGTTCACCGATCGGAAGGAACACGGATGCTTCGCGCCACGCGCGACACCGCTGGGATCCAGCTCGATTCGACCACGGGATCCCCCGTGCGCCCCGACACCCCGGTCTCGGTGGTCGCGTCGGCGCCTCAGAGCCTGATCTCGCGGATGCTCGGACGCCGCCGCTGCGAAGCCTGCGGAGCGGCCTCGGCCCGTCGCCGCGACGGCTTCTGCTCGGCCGACTGCGCCGGCACCTTCCACCTCTACGAGTGAGCCCGACCGGCCGAGTGCCGGTGGTGAACGTTTCGAAGGCCCGTGATCGACGATCGCGGGCCTTCGTGCTGTCTCGGGAGTGTCGGAGCGCCGGGTGAGGAGCGCCACGGTCGGACTCGGTCGCCCACCGGGTGACGCCGCTCGGTCCGTGATGGAGGGGTGCGCCTCGAGGGGCGTCGAGCACCGGAGCTGAGCGCCCATGTGCGAGGAAGGAGAGCGGAGGACCGCGGGTGTGCCCCCAGTAGGATTCGAACCTACGCCCCTGCCTCCGGAGGGCAGTGCTCTATCCCCTGAGCTATGGGGGCCAGGAGTGCCTGACCACATTAGCACCCGGGCGGGGCGGGCCCCGACGCCGGGAGCGGTCCTCGCGCATGCCACGATGGAGCCATGCTGCGCACTGTCTCCGCCTCGCTGGATCTGCGTCTGAACGGCCCGACCGACCTGATCTTCCTGGTGGCGGCGACGCCCACGGGCGACTCGTTCGAGGACTCCTTCACCGTCCGGCTCGACGGGCAGGACGTGCCGGTGCGGGAGTTCCCGGCGCGGCACGGCGCCCGCGTGCACCGCGTCGCGGGGAACGAGGGCGACCTGCGGGTCGAGTACCGGGCGCGGGTCGCCGGGCACGGCGCTCCGGACGAGCCGAGCGAGCTCGAGCTCGTCGAGTACCTGCGGCCGAGCCGGTACGCCGAGGCGGACGTGCTCGGAGGGATCGCCCGGCGCGAGTTCGGGCGGGCCCGGGGCTTCGAGGCGCTGACGGCCGTCGAGGAATGGGTGCACGGCCACCTGTCGTACGTCTACGGCTCGACGGTCGGCACCGGGGGAGCGGCGCAGGTCATCGAGAGCGGCCAGGGCGTGTGCCGGGACTTCGCGCACACGGTCGCCGGGCTGCTCCGCGCTCTCGACATCCCCGCCCGGGTGACGGCGGTCTACGCGCCGGGCCTCGAGCCACGCGACTTCCACGCGGTCACGGAGGCCTGGGCCGGCGGCGCCTGGCACGTCGTGGACGCGACCCGGCTGGCTCCGCGCGGGTCGATGCTGCGCATCTCGTCCGGCCGGGACACGGCCGACACCGCGTTCCTCAGCAGCTACCTGACGGACCTGCGCCTGACCGGGATGAGCGTGGAGGCCGACTGCGACGCGGCTCTCGTCGACGACCACGTCTCGCCGGTGCGCCTGGGCTGACGCCGGGGCTCAGCCGGCGAGGACGCCGATCGCCGACCGCACGAGCGGCTCGGGGTCGCCCGGCTCGACGAAGGAGGCGCTGGACGCCTCGATCCAGTACTCGCCGACGAAGGCGTCCGCGACGCCCCGCCCCTCGGTCACCTGGTAGTAGCCCTCGATCTCCGGCGGCTTGCCGTAGGTGGGGACGGCCTTGCTGGTGGTGAAGAACTCGTTCTTGAGCGCCTCGATCACCGCGGGGTCGAGGTGGGCCACGGCCAGCTGCAGCTCGGCGCCCGAATCGTCGGACCATCCGCAGACCAGGCCGTCGTACTGGGCGATCTCCTCGGAGACGGCAGTGGTCCCGATGCCGTCGTCCGGGGAGAATCCGCCCCACAGGCCCGCGAGCGCCGAGGCCGGGACCAGCTGCTCGCAGGCGAGGGGGATCGGCGTGCCGCTGACGGCGCCGCTCGCGCTCGGCTCCGGGTCGGCCGCGGCGGAGCAGCCGGAGAGGGCCGCCGCGGCGAGGGCGACGAGGAGGAGGGCGGCGGGACGGCGCATGCGTCGCACCCTAGCAACGCCGCCCTGCCGAGCGGCCCCGCGGTGCAGGAGGGACGGGGGGCGCGGGCGCGGCGGCCGGTAGAATCGCTCCCCGTGACTCCCGAACAGCTCGCCGCCTCCCTGCACGCCCTCGTCCTCGACGCCGTGCAGCGACGGGGGAGCGATGCGGGCGTCGAGCTCTCGGACGTCGTGCTGGAGCGCCCGAAGAACCGCGACCACGGCGACTGGGCCTCGAACATCGCGATGAAGCTCGCGAAGCGGGTCGGCGCGAACCCGCGCGAGCTCGCCGCCGAGCTGGCCGAGGGGCTGGGCGCGGTCGAGGGCGTCGCCACGGTCGAGGTCGCCGGTCCCGGCTTCCTCAACGTCCGGCTCGAGGCCGCGGCCGCGGGCGCCCTTGCCGGCGCGATCGTCGAGGCGGGCGAGGCCTACGGCACCGGGTCCGCCTACGCCGGCGTCCGGATGAACCTCGAGTTCGTCTCCGCCAACCCCACCGGCCCCATCCACATCGGCGGGACGCGCTGGGCGGCGGTCGGCGACAGCCTGGCCCGGATGCTCCTCTCGCAGGGCGCCGAGGTGACCCGCGAGTACTACTTCAACGACCACGGCGCGCAGATCGACCGCTTCACGCGGAGCCTCCTCGCCGCCCACCGCGGCGAGCCGACCCCGGAGGACGGCTACGGCGGCGCCTACATCGGCGACATCGCCGAGCGCGTCGCGGCCGCCTACCCGGGCGACCTCGCCGTCCTGCCCGAGGAGGAGCTCGCCGAGACCTTCCGCTCGATCGGCGTCGAGCTGATGTTCGGCGAGATCAAGCAGAGCCTGCACGAGTTCGGCGTCGACTTCGACGTGTACTTCCACGAGAACTCCCTGCACGAGTCGCGCGCCGTCGACCGCGCGATCGAGCGCCTCCGCGAGCTCGGGCACATCTTCGAGGCGGACGGCGCCACCTGGCTGCGGACCACCTCGTTCGGCGACGACCGCGACCGCGTCATCATCAAGAGCGACGGTGAGGCGGCCTACATCGCGGGCGACCTCGCCTACTACCTCGACAAGCGCGAGCGCGGCTTCGATCGGGCGATCATCATGCTCGGCGCCGACCACCACGGCTACATCGGCCGGATGATGGCGATGTGCGCGGCGTTCGGCGACACCCCGGGCGTGAACCTCGAGATCCTGATCGGCCAGCTGGTCAACCTGCTCCGCGACGGCGAGGCGGTCCGGATGTCCAAGCGGGCGGGGACCGTCGTCACGATGGAGGACCTCACGGAGGCCGTCGGCGTGGACGCCGCGCGCTATTCGCTGGTGCGCTCCTCGGCCGACTCGACCCTCGACATCGACCTCGACCTGCTGACCAAGCGGAGCAACGACAACCCCGTCTACTACGTGCAGTACGCCCACGCGCGCACCCGCCAGGTCGCGGCGAAGGCCGCGGCGTCGGGCGTCCCCGTCGAGCCGTTCGCGCCCGAGACGCTGGTGCATCCGACCGAGTCGGCGCTGCTCGGCGGCCTGCAGGAGTTCCCGCGCATCGTGGCGCACGCCGCGGAGCTGCGCGAGCCGCACCGCGTCGCGCGGTACCTCGAGGAGGTCGCCGGCCTCTACCACCGCTGGTACGACAACTGCCGGGTCGTGCCGCAGGGCGAGGACCCGGTCGAGGCCGTGCACTCGACCCGGCTGCGCCTGAACGAGGCGACCGGGCAGGTGCTCCGCAACGGGCTCTCCCTGCTGGGCGTCACGGCCCCGGACCGGATGTGAGCGCGTCGGGGGCTGCGCCGCGGCGCCGGCGCGGGGGACGCGCGGCCGTGGTGGTCGTCGTGGTGCTGGTGCTGCTCGTGGTCGCGGCGGTGGTGGGCGACTCGCTCGCCCGCCGCGCCGTCGCGGACCGCGCCGCCGCGAGCCTCCGCGAGGCGCTCGCACTGCCCGCGGACCGGGCGGTGGACGTCGACGTCGCCGGCTGGGCCGTGCTCCCGCAGCTCGTCTCGGGGCGGCTGGACCGGCTCGACCTGCGCAGCTCGGACGTGACGTTCGGCGAGCTCGACGGCGACGTCGCTGCGACCCTGATCGGGGTGCCGGTGAGCGGCGTCGGAGCGGTCGAGTCCGGCAGCACCACGGTCGCGATCGACGCGGCCTCGGTCTCGCGGCTCGTCACCGAGCGCAGCACCGTTCCCGTCGACGAGGTGACCCTGGACGCTCCGCTCGTGCGCGTGACCGCCTCCGTCGAGGTGCTGGGCCTCCGGCTCGGCGCGGGCGTGGGGATGGAGCTCGCGGCCGTGGACGGCGCCATCCGGCTGACCCCGGCCGAGGTCTCCGCCGCCGGTGCGACCTTCTCGGCGACCGACTTCCGCGACCGCTTCGGCGCCGTCTCCGGCGACCTGCTCGCTCCGTCCTCCGTGTGCATCGCGGACTCGGTGCCGCGCGGACTGACGCTGACCGGAGTCGAGGTCGCCGACGAGTCGCTGAACGCGAGCTTCGCGCTCTCTCCGACGTTCCTCAGCGACCCCGCGGAGCAGGAACCGGGCACGTGCGCCTGAGCCCGCGCGGCGCCGCCGCCCCGGACCGGTAGGATCGGAGCCCTGTGCCGGCGTCTTCCGCGGGCCGAACACTGACATCGCTGGCTTCAGGGGTCAATCCGGACCCGCTCGCCCCGCAGTGACGCTCCCACTCTCTCCTGTGAGGTCTCACCCGTGGACACCGTCGACGCCCGCGCCCCCTGGCATCCGCTCGCGCCTGAGTGGCTGCACACGCCCGCCGACCCGAACGCCCTGGCCGACGGCGTGTGGCCGGACAGCGCCGAGCGCGGCGAGGACGGCGGGATCCGGATCGCCGGAGTGCCCGTCGCCGAGCTGGTGCGCGAGCACGGCACTCCTCTCTACGTGGTGGACGAGGCCGACGCCCGCCGCAGGGCCGTCGAGATGCGTGAGGTCTTCGCCCGCGAGCTCGGCCGGATCGGCACCGGCGTCACGGTCTACTACGCGGGCAAGGCGTTCCTCTCGACCGAGGTCGCCCGCTGGATGCGCGACGAGGGCCTGAACCTCGACCTCTCCAGCGGCGGCGAGATGGCAGTGGCCCTCGCCGCCGGGATCGAGCCCGAGCGCTTCGGCCTCCACGGCAACAACAAGTCGCTCCGCGAGATCGACAGGGCCGTCGAGGTGGGCGCGGGCACGATCGTGCTCGACAGCCTCGTCGAGATCGAGCGCGTCGCAGCCGCGGCCGAGCGGCACGGCCGCGTGCAGGCGGTGCGCCTCCGGGTCAACAGCGGAGTGCACGCGCACACCCACGAGTTCCTCGCCACGGCGCACGAGGACCAGAAGTTCGGCCTCGCACTCGCCGACTGCCCGGCCGCGGTCGCCCGCATCCGCTCCTTCTCCTCCCTGCGGTTCCTCGGGCTGCACTGCCACATCGGATCCCAGATCTTCGGCTCCGCCGGGTTCGCGGAGTCGGCGTCGCGCCTGCTCGACGTCCACGCGGCACTGCTCGCGGACGGCCCCGTGCCGGAGCTCAACCTCGGCGGCGGCTTCGGCATCGCGTACACCAGTGCCGACGACCCGACCCCGATCGCCGAGATCGCGGCCGCCGTCGCCGACGCGGTCGCCGAGCAGTGCTCCGCCCGCGACGTCCCGGTGCCGCACATCGCGATCGAGCCCGGCCGCTCGCTGATCGGGCCCGCCGGCGTCACCCTCTACGAGGTGGGCACCGTGAAGGACGTGACGGTCGGCTCCGAGGGCTCGACCGCGGTCCGCCGCTACGTCAGCGTCGACGGCGGCATGAGCGACAACGCCCGTCCGGCGCTTTACGGCGCCGACTACACGGCGCGGATCGCCGACCGCTCCTCCTCGGCCGAGCCCGCCCTCGTGCGGGTGGCCGGGAAGCACTGCGAGTCGGGCGACATCGTCGTCCACGACGACTTCCTGCCCGCGGACGTGCGGCCGGGCGACCTGCTCGCCGTCGCCGCGACCGGCGCCTACTGCTGGTCGCTCGCCAGCAACTACAACTACCTCGGGCGCCCCCCGGTGGTCGCCGTCCGCGACGGGCGCTCGCGCGTCCTCGTGCGCGGCGAGACCGAGGAGGACCTCCTCCGCCGCGACGCCGGCATCGAACGAAAGGCCACCTCCCGATGATCGAGTACCGCAGCCTCCGCGTCGCCCTGCTGGGCGCCGGGTCCGTCGGTGCCCAGGTGGCGCGCCTCCTGCTCGACCACGGCGACGAGCTCGCCCAGCGCGTGGGGGCGCCGCTGGAGCTCGTGGGCGTGGCCGTCAGGGACGTGGACGCGCCCCGCACCGCCGACATCCCGAAGCACCTGCTCACCACCGACGCCGAGTCGCTGATCCTGGGCGCCGACATCGTGGTCGAGCTGATCGGCGGGCTCGAGCCCGCCCGCAGCCACATCCTCACGGCGATCTCGTCGGGCGCGGACGTGATCACGGCCAACAAGGCGCTGCTCGCCGCCCACGGCAACGAGCTCTTCGAGGCCGCCGACCAGGTGGGCGCCCAGCTCAACTACGAGGCGGCCGTCGCCGGCGCGATCCCGATCATCCGGCCGCTGCGCGACAGCCTCGCCGGCGACCGGGTCCACCGCATCCTCGGCATCGTCAACGGAACGACCAACTACATCCTCGACCGGATGGACACCGAGCACGCGAGCCTCGAGGACGCGCTCGCCCGCGCGACCGAGCTCGGCTACGCCGAGTCCGATCCGACCGCCGACATCGAGGGCTACGACGCGGCGCAGAAGGCGGCGATCCTCGCCCGCCTCGCGTTCCACACCGACGTCCCGGTCACCCTGGTGCACCGCGAGGGCATCACCGGCATCACGAAGGCGCAGGTCGACCAGGCCCGCGACTCCGGCTACGTGATCAAGTTGCTCGCGATCTGCGAGCGGCTGACCGACGCCAAGACCGGCGTGGAGGGCGTGTCCGCGCGGGTCTACCCCGCGCTCGTGCACCGCTCCCACCCGCTCGCGGCCGTGCACGGGGCCAACAACGCGGTCTTCGTCGAGGCGGAGGCGGCCGGCGACCTGATGTTCTACGGCGCCGGCGCCGGCGGGATCGAGACGGCCTCCGCCGTCCTCGGCGACGTCGTGTCGGCCGCCCGCCGCCACGTCGTCGGCGGCCCCGGCCTGGTGACCAGCGCGAGCTCCGGGCTCGCGGTCCTCCCGATCGGCCACGTCACCACCCGGTACCAGGTCACCCTCGAGGTGCTCGACCGCCCCGGCGTGCTCGCGCAGATCGCGGGCGTCTTCGCCGACCACGGCGTCTCGGTCGAGACCCTGGTGCAGACCCCGCCCGGCGCCGACCCGCTGGAGGAGCAGGGCGGTGCGGAGCGGCGCGAGCCGACCGCTACCCTGGTCATCGGCACGCACGCCGCGGCGGAATCCGATCTGGCGGCCACCGTCACCGCCCTCCATTCGCATGGTTTCGTCGGCGCCGTGACGTCCGTTCTACGAGTTGAAGGAGCCTGAGATGGCCAAGCAGTGGCGCGGAGTCCTGCACGAGTACGCGGACCGCCTCGATGTCACCGAGGCGACCCCGGTCATCACTCTCGGCGAGGGCGGCACGCCGCTCATCCCCGCGGCGGCCCTCTCGGCGCGCACGGGCGCGAAGGTGTGGGTCAAGTACGAGGGCATGAACCCGACCGGCTCCTTCAAGGACCGCGGCATGACCATGGCGATCTCGAAGGCCGTCGAGCACGGCGCGAAGGCCGTCATCTGCGCCTCGACCGGCAACACCTCCGCGTCGGCCGCCGCCTACGCGACGCACGCCGGAATCACCGCGGCCGTCCTGGTGCCGGAGGGCAAGATCGCCCTGGGCAAGCTCAGCCAGGCGATCGCGCACAACGCGCAGCTGCTGCAGGTGCAGGGCAACTTCGACGACTGCCTCGACATCGCCCGCGACCTCGCGAAGAACTACCCGGTCCACCTGGTCAACTCGGTGAACCCGGACCGCATCGCCGGCCAGAAGACCGCGGCCTTCGAGGTCGTCGAGGTGCTGGGCGACGCGCCGGACTTCCACATCGTGCCGGTCGGCAACGCGGGCAACTACACCGCCTACTTCCGCGGCTACTCGGAGGAGCTGGAGCGCGGCGAGTCGACCCGCCTCCCGCGCATGTTCGGCTTCCAGGCCGAGGGCTCCGCTCCGATCGTGCACGGCGCCCCGGTCCGCCACCCCGAGACGATCGCCAGCGCGATCCGGATCGGCAACCCGGCCTCGTGGGAGCTCGCCCTGAACGCGCGCACCGTCAGCGACGGCTACTTCGGCGCGATCAGCGACGAGAAGATCCTCGAGGCGTACCGCATCCTCGCGGGCGAGGTCGGCGTCTTCGTCGAGCCGGCGTCGGCGATCAGCGTCGCGGGGCTCCTCGAGCGCGCCGAGGCCGGAGCGATCCCGAAGGACGCGACCGTCGTCCTGACGGTCACCGGCCACGGGCTCAAGGACCCGCAGTGGGCGCTCCGCACGGCCGACGGCGCGGACATCACGCCGACCGTCGTCCCGGTCGACACCGCCGCGATCGCGGACGTGCTGGGGCTGGCCGGCGCATGACCTCGGCGGTTCCCGTCGGCCGCACCGTCCACGTCAAGGTCCCCGCCACCTCGGCGAACCTGGGCCCCGGCTTCGACACGCTCGGCCTGGCGCTCTCGTTCTACGACGAGCTCGACGTGACGGCCGTCGCGGCCACGGGTGCGCGGGTCACCGTGCACGGAGTCGGCGAGGGCGAGGTGGCGACCGACGAGACGAACCTCGTCGTGCAGGCCATCGCGTACACGTTCGCCGACCAGCGGCAGGAGATGCCCGGCATCGAGGTGATCGCGCGCAACATCATCCCGCACGGCCGCGGGATGGGCTCGTCCGGCGCCGCGATCGTCTCCGGCATCATGGCCGCGAAGGGCCTGCTCGAGGGCGTCGTCGAGCTCGACTCGGACGACCTCCTCCGCATCGCCACCGAGATGGAGGGGCACCCCGACAACGTGGCGCCCGCACTGTTCGGCGGCCTCACCATCGCCTGGGTCGAGCCGCACGCCTCCGGCGCCGACGACTCGCCGCTGCGACCGCGCTCCAAGAAGCTCATGGTCCACCGCGGCGTGTCCCCGGTCGTCTTCGTGCCCGAGCACACCATGTCGACGCGGCTGGCACGCTCGCTGCAGCCGCAGAGCGTGCCGCACGAGGACGCGGTGTTCAACGTCTCGCGCTCCTCGCTCCTGATCGCCGCCCTCATCCAGAGCCCGGAGCTGCTGTTCGCGGCGACCGAGGACAAGCTGCACCAGAACTACCGCGCGGCCGCCATGCCCGAGACCTCAGCGCTGATCGCGCTGCTGCGCTCGCACGGCTACGCGGCGGTCGTCTCTGGTGCCGGACCGAGCGTCCTGGTGCTCTGCAGCGACCCCGCGCAGCGCCTCGCCGCCGCGGATCTGGTGGAGCGGGAGGCCCCCACGCCGTGGCGCGCGCACATGCTGGCCGTCGACTTCAAGGGTGCTACAGTGGGGACCGCATCCCGAGGAACCGCGTAACGAGCGGAATCTGTCCGACGGATCGTCCCGACAACCACGGCCATCACATCGTGTGAAGGGCGCCCCTGCTCCTCTTGCAGACCGGCGCCTGGTCTCCGGGCCCTCTCCTCGCTCTCTGCGGCAGTCGGTCCCGGCGGCCGAGAGCATCGCGTGGATCAGAACACGCGATGGCACCGCACGGTCGATGAGCTCTCCCGGTGAGCACTCGTTCCCGGGGGGAAGGAACCCTCTCCAGTGACAGACGTCAACACCCACGGCTCGGCCGTGGACCTCACCGCCGACCTCTCCGGTCTGCGCGTCGCCGAGCTCCAGGCTCTCGCGACGCGGCTCGGCCTCGGCGGCGCCTCCAAGCTCCGCAAGGGCGAGCTGGTCCAGGCCATCTCGGACCTGCGCGCCGCCTCCGCCGAGGACGCGCCCGCCGCGATCGCCGACGCGGTCGCTCCGGACGACGCAGCGGTCGCCCCGGACGTCGACGCCACCGGGGTCGAGGCCGAGCCGGCCGATGTGGCCGAGCAGTCCGCTCCGCAGCCCGAGGCGCCGGCGGAGCTGCCGACGCCCGTCGAGAGCACCGAGGCCGACACGGCCGACGTCCTCGAGCAGGCCGCGCCCATAGTCGACGAGCCCTCCGCGACGGCCGCCGAGTCGGCCCCCGTCGAGCTCGAGCTCCCCGCGGCGGCCGAGCCGGTCGCCGAGCCCGCCGAGCGCGCGCCCCGCCGACGCAGCTCGCGCCGCGCCTCCAGCGGCACCGTCGCCGCCGGCGAGCACCTCAACATCCCCGGCGGGACCGGCGTGGAGTCGCTGATCCCCGACCTCCCCGTCATCGAGCAGGACCGCGACGCCGACCAGGCTGCGAAGCCCGTCATCGACATCGAGCTGCCCAACGGGCCGGAGTCGGACGACTCCTCCCGCGAGGGCGGCCAGCGCGAGCGCCGCGGACGCCGCCGCAGCCGCGGGGGCGCCTCCGAGCAGGCCGAGCAGGCGCCCGCCGAGAACGACGCCGACTCCTCCGAATCCGGCGACCAGCAGGAGCAGCAGGGCGGAGACCAGCAGCAGAACGGCGACCAGCAGGGCACCGGCCGCGGCCGCAACCGACGCAACCGGAACCGCAACCGCGGGGACGACCGCCAGAACGACGCTCAGCAGAGCCCCGCCGCGCAGTCCCAGCCGCAGAACGGCCAAGGCGCGCGCGGCGCCGCGCAGTCCGAGGGCCAGCAGGCTCCTCAGCAGAACGGCTCCGGACAGCCCCAGAACGGCCAGCAGGCCGAGGGCGAGGACGGCCGCCGCAGCCGCTACCGCGACCGCAAGCGCCGCGGCGGAGCGATCGGCGACGACTTCGAGCCCGAGATCGGCGAGGACGACGTCCTCATCCCGGTCGCCGGCATCCTCGACGTCCTCGACAACTACGCCTTCGTGCGCACCACCGGGTACCTGCCCGGCGTCAGCGACGTCTACGTCTCCCTCGGCCAGGTCAAGAAGTACAACCTGCGCAAGGGCGACGCGGTCGTCGGCGCCATCCGCCAGCCCCGCGAGGGCGAGGGCGGCGGCCGCCAGAAGTACAACGCGATCGTCCGCGTCGACTCGATCAACGGCCAGACCGTCGAGGAGGCCGCTGCGCGCGTCGAGTTCCAGAAGCTCACGCCGCTCTACCCGACCGAGCGCCTGCGCCTCGAGACCGAGCCCGGCAAGCTGACCCAGCGGATCATCGACCTGGTCGCCCCGATCGGCAAGGGACAGCGCGGCCTGATCGTCGCGCCGCCCAAGGCAGGCAAGACCATCGTCCTGCAGCAGATCGCCAATGCGATCGTGCAGAACAACCCGGAGGTCCACCTGATGGTCGTCCTGGTCGACGAGCGTCCGGAGGAGGTCACCGACATGCAGCGCACCGTGCGCGGCGAGGTCGTCGCCTCCACCTTCGACCGCCCGGCCGAGGACCACACGACCGTCGCCGAGCTCGCGATCGAGCGCGCGAAGCGCCTGGTCGAGCTGGGCCACGACGTGGTCGTGCTGCTCGACTCCATCACCCGTCTCGGCCGCGCCTACAACGTGACCGCTCCTCCCTCGGGCCGCGTGCTCTCGGGCGGCGTGGACGCCTCGGCGCTGTACCCGCCGAAGAAGTTCTTCGGAGCGGCGCGCAACATCGAGAACGGCGGCTCGCTCACCATCCTCGCGACGGCGCTCATCGAGACCGGCTCGAAGATGGACGAGGTGATCTTCGAGGAGTTCAAGGGCACCGGCAACATGGAGCTCCGCCTCTCCCGCCACCTCGCCGACAAGCGGATCTTCCCCGCCGTCGACGTGAACGCCTCCGGCACGCGCCGCGAGGAGATGCTGCTCAGCGCCGACGAGGTCAAGATCACCTGGAAGCTGCGCCGCGCCCTCGCCGGGCTCGACCAGCAGCAGGCGCTGGAGATCATCCTGTCGCGCCTGAAGGAGACCTCGTCCAACGTCGAGTTCCTCATGCAGGTCTCGAAGTCGGCCGTCGGCCCGGCCACCGCCGGCCACGGCAACGGCCACCACTAGCGCCCCGACGTCCGCGGTCGCCCCTGTCACCGGGGGCGGCCGCGGACGTTTTCGCGTCCCCGGGCGATGAGCCCGACCCCGACCACCTCCGGAAGCCAGGACCCAATGTTCGAATCCGTCAGCGTCCTCCTCGCCGAGCACGAGGACCTGCAGACGCAGCTCTCCGACCCGGCCCTCCACGCCGATGCCGCCCGCGCCAAGAAGGTCAACCGGCGCTACGCGGAGCTGAGCCAGATCAAGGCGGCCCACTCCGCCTGGATCGAGGCCGGCGAGGACCTCGAGGCCGCGCGCGAGCTCGCCCGCGAGGACGAGGCCTTCGCGGAGGAGGTCCCCGAGCTGGAGGAGTCGCTGCGGGTGGCGCAGGAGAAGCTGCGGCGCCTGCTCATCCCGCGCGACCCCGACGACGGCCGGGACGTCATCATGGAGATCAAGGGCGGCGAGGGCGGAGCCGAGAGCGCGCTGTTCGCGGCCGACCTCCTCCGGATGTATCTCCACTACGCCGAGGCGAAGGGCTGGAAGACGGAGATCCTCGACCGCGACGAGTCCGACCTCGGCGGCTACAAGAACGTGCAGGTCGCGATCAAGAGCAACGCCACCGATCCCTCGCAGGGCGTGTGGGCGCACCTCAAGTACGAGGGCGGCGTGCACCGGGTGCAGCGCGTCCCCGTGACCGAGTCGCAGGGGCGGATCCACACCTCGACCACGGGCGTGCTCGTGTTCCCCGAGGTGGACGCGCCCGAGGAGGTCGCGATCAACCAGAACGACCTGAAGATCGACGTCTACCGCTCCTCCGGTCCCGGCGGGCAGTCCGTCAACACGACCGACTCCGCCGTGCGGATCACCCACCTCCCGACCGGCATCGTCGTGTCGATGCAGAACGAGAAGAGCCAGCTGCAGAACCGTGAAGCGGGCATGCGCGTGCTGCGCGCCCGCATCCTGGCCCGCCAGCAGGAGGAGATCGCCGCGGCGGCCTCGGACGCGCGCAAGACGCAGATCCGCACGATGGACCGCTCCGAGCGCATCCGGACCTACAACTTCCCCGAGAACCGCATCGCCGACCACCGCACCGGCTACAAGGCGTACAACCTCGACGGCGTGATGAACGGCGCGCTCGACCCGGTGGTGGAGAGCGCCATCCAGGCCGACGAGGAGGCCCGCCTGGCCGACATCGGCTCCGAGGAGGCGTGACCCTCGTGACCACCGGTGTCGACGCGCGCACCCTCCTCGCGGATGCGGTCGCCCGCCTCGCCGCCGCCCGCGTCCCCACGCCGGACGTCGACGCGGAGCTGCTTCTCGGGCACCTGCTCGGGCTCGGCCGCGGCCGGCTGCAGGCGCGCCTCATCACGGGGTTGAGCGTCGACGAGGAGCACGCCGCGGCGTTCGCGAGCGCTATCGAGCGCCGGTCGGCTCGCGAGCCCCTGCAGCACATCACCGGGATCGCACCGTTCCGCTCGCTCGAGCTCGCGGTCGGACCCGGCGTGTTCGTCCCGCGAACCGAGACCGAGGGCGTCGCGCAGATCGCGATCGACGCGCTCCGCGCGGTCGTCGATCCGGAGCCGATCGCCGTCGACCTCGGCACGGGCAGCGGAGCCCTGGCGCTCGCGCTTGCGCACGAGGTGCCGCACGCGCGCGTGATCGGCGTGGAGAACGCTCCCGAGGCGTTCATCTGGGCCCGCGGCAACCGCGAGCGGCTCGGGCTCGAGAACGCCCGCATCGTCTTCGACGACCTCGCCCGGGCACTTCCCGAGCTGGACGGCACCGTCTCCGTCGTCGTCTCCAACCCGCCCTACATCCCGGCCGCCGCCGTCCCGCGCGACCCGGAGGTGCGCCTGTTCGACCCGCCCTCGGCGCTCTACGGCGGCGAGGACGGCCTGGACGTCGTCCGCTCGCTCTCGGCGACCGCCCTCCGCCTGCTCCGCTCCGGGGGAGTGCTGGTGATGGAGCACGGCGAGCTGCAGGGCGCCGATATCCGCGCCCTGCTCACTGCCGACGGCTGGCGCGGAGCGACCACGCAGCGCGACCTCACCGGCCGCGACCGCGCGACGGTGGCGGTGCGCTGAGGCGTCGCGGAGCTCTGCTAGCCTCAGCGGCGATCCGGTGGCCGCACCGGGCAGGCAGGCTCGGGAGGCTCGCATCGCCGCCGCACGCGATCGGCCGCGCCATGGGCTCCGCCGCCCGCTGCTGATCGTCCTGGCCGTCGTGGTGGTCGCGGCCCTCGTCGTGGTCGCCGTGCGGCTCCTCGAGCGGAGCGACGGAACTGCTCCCGTGGCCTGCGCGCCGTCGTCCGTTTCCGCGTCGCCCGCGCCTGCCATCGGCTCGGTCGACGACTACCTGGGCGGCCGGTCCTACTTCCGCGGCGTCAACGTGTTCGATCTGCAGTCGCGCGTCGACGTCGGAGTCGACTGCACCGCCGGGAATCCGGCCGAGAGCTACGAGTTCCTGGCGGACCGCGGGCTCACCCTGGTCCGGCTCGCGGTGCCCTGGTCGCTCCTGCAGCCGCAGGCCGACGGGGAGAGCACCGACGACGCTCTGGCGAAGGGGCTCGATCCGGCGGCGGTCGCGCTGCTCCGGACCGAGATCGCCGCCATCGGCGCCGCCGGCATGCGGATCGTGCTCGACCTGCACAACAACGGCACTTATCCGGCGAGCCAGGGCGATCTGCCCGAGGGGACCGTCTGGTTCGGATCCGGGCTCTCGGTATCCCAGGCGCAGAGGGTCTGGACCCTGCTCGCGGCGGAGTTCCAGAACGACGGACGCATCGCCGCCTACGACCTCTTCAACGAGGTGAAGCGGTCGCTGGTCCCCGTCGAGACCTACAAGGCCTACACGCAGGCCGTGGTGTCGGCCGTCCGGGGAACCGGCGATCGGCACACGATCTGGGTCGAGGGGATGCGGGAGGCGACGACGGGCACGGTCGCCGCGATCGCACCCGACGGGCCGTGGATCCAGGACCCGCTGGGCCGGATCGTGTACTCGCAGCACTTCTACCCCGGCGGCACGGGCACGACCCTGCGCTCGGACAAGCAGGGCGGCACCGACGAGCATGTCTTCGTGGCGGCGGTGACGACCTTCGGGCAGTGGTGCCGGCGGTACGGGGTGCACTGCTCGGTCGGGGAGGTCGGCTGGCCCAGCGATCAGAGCCTCTCTCTCACCGCGGGCGGCGCGGGCTCCTGGACGGACGTCGGCGAAGCCTTCTACACAGCACCGACTGGCTGTTCCCGCTGATCGAGAACGACGAGCCTCTGGTGGTGGTCGCCGTGGGCGGCACGCCGGAGTCCTCGGCCAAAGCGGCGGAGGCGGTCGCCGCCCGCACGTCCCGGATGACCTGGCTCGCGTACGACGGATTCGACCAGCAGTGGCACGGCATCGGCGAGGAGCGGCCGCTCGCCGAGTCGCTCGCCCGTGCCGATCTCGTCCTGGTCGGGATGGGCATGCCCCGCCAGGAGCGCTGGATCCTGGAGAACCGGGACCTCGCCCCGCGGGCGGCGTTCGCGAACGTGGGGGGGCTGCCTCGACTACATCGCCGGCACGCAGGCGCTCGCCCCGCGGTGGATGGGCGCCCTGGGCGTGGAGTGGCTGTTCCGCCTGGCGCGCGACCCGCGCCGGCTCGCGGCCCGCTACCTCCTCGAGCCGCTGCAGCTGCTCCGCATCGTCCTGTCCGGCCGGTCCCGCGCGAAGCGGACGCCCGGCCCGTGCGACTCTCCGCGGCCCTCCGGCCGGGTGTCGACCGGAGTCGGTCCGCACTGATCCCCGCCGGCGGGCCGCCTCAGGCCTGAGCGGAGTACTTCTCCTCGGTGGCGGCCTTCGCGGGGCGCCACCAGTCCTCGTTGGCGCGGTACCAGTCGATGGTGGCGGCGAGTCCGGCGTCGAAGTCGGTGTAGCGGGGGCGCCAGTCGAGTTCGGTGCGCAGGCGGGTGGAGTCGATGGCGTAGCGGAGGTCGTGTCCGGCGCGGTCGGTGACGTGGTCGAAGGCGTCCTCGGGTTGTCCGAAGGCGGTGAGGATGCGGGTGACGACGTCGAGGTTGCTCTTCTCGCCGTCGGCGCCGATGAGGTAGGTCTCGCCGATCTCGCCGCGGTCGATGATGGCCCAGACGCCGGTGTTGTGGTCGTCGACGTGGATCCAGTCGCGGACGTTGGCGCCGGTGCCGTAGAGCTTGGGGCGGATGCCGTCGATGGCGTTGGTGATCTGGCGGGGGATGAACTTCTCGACGTGCTGGTAGGGGCCGTAGTTGTTGGAGCAGTTGGAGATCGTGGCGCGCACGCCGAAGGAGCGCACCCAGGCGCGCACGAGGAGGTCGCTGGCGGCTTTGGTCGAGGAGTAGGGGCTGGAGGGGTTGTAGGGGGTGTGCTCGGTGAAGCGCGCGGGGTCCTCGAGCTCGAGGTCGCCGTACACCTCGTCCGTCGAGATGTGGTGGTACCGCACGTCGTGCGCGCGCACCGCCTGCAGGAGCGCGAAGGTGCCGATGACGTTCGTCGCGAGGAAGGGCGTCGGGTCGTGCAGGGAGTTGTCGTTGTGCGACTCCGCGGCGAAATGGACCACCAGATCCGCCTCGGCGACCAGCCGGTCCACCAGCTCGGCGTCGGCGACGTCGCCCTCGACCAGCCGCACTCGGTCGGCGACGGGGGCGAGGGAGTCGCGGCTGCCCGCGTAGGTGAGCTTGTCGAGCACGGTGATCCGCGCGTCGGGACGCTCGCGCAGGGTGAGGTGGACGAAGTTGCTGCCGATGAAGCCGGCACCGCCGGTGACGAGGATCCGCACGGGTTCTCCTGGAGGTCGGGAAGGTCGGGGGAGGCCGGGCTCAGCGGCCCGCGTTCACGCCTTCGAGGCTGAGCAGGCGGTGGAGGTAGGCGCCGTATCCGCTCTTGACCAGCGGTGCGGCGAGCTCGGCGAGGCGGGCGTCGTCGATCCAGGAGTTGCGCCAGGCGATCTCCTCGATGCAGCCGATCTTGAATCCCTGCCTCTGCTCGATCACGCGCACGAACTCGGTCGCCTCGATCATGGAATCGAAGGTCCCGGTGTCGAGCCAGGCCGTTCCCCGGTCGAGGACCTGGACGTTCAGCCGCCCCGCCTCGAGGTAGCGCTCGTTGATCGTCGAGATCTCGAGCTCGCCGCGGGCCGAGGGCGTGATCGTCTTCGCGATCGCCACGACGTCGTTGTCGTAGAAGTAGAGGCCGGGCACGGCGTAGTTGCTGCGCGGCTGCTCGGGCTTCTCCTCGATGGAGACGGCTCGGAAGTGCTCGTCGAACTCGACGACCCCGTAGGCGCGCGGGTCGGCGACCTGGTAGGCGAAGATGACGGCGCCCTCGATCGTGGTGTTCGCCGCGAGGGCGGTGCCCAGGGCGGTGCCGTGGAAGATGTTGTCGCCCAGGACCAGGGCGACCGACTCGTCGCCGATGAACTCCTCGCCGATCAGGAACGCCTGCGCGAGCCCGTCGGGGGAGGGCTGCACGGCGTACTCGATCCGCATGCCCAGGCTCGACCCGTCGCCCAGCAGTGCGCGGAACTGGTCGTTGTACTCGGGGGTCGTGATGACGAGGACCTCGTCGATCCCGGCCATCATCAGCGTCGACAGCGGGTAGTAGATCATCGGCTTGTCGTAGATCGGCATCAGCTGCTTCGAGATGCCCTTGGTGATCGGCCACAACCGCGACCCCGAACCACCCGCGAGGACGATGCCCCTCATCGGAGCAGCCCCGGGTGAGGAGCGGCGGCGGGGGTCCGCTGCACCGCCGAGGGGAGCGTGAAGATCTGCGGGGAGAGGGTCACGGAGCCGACTCTATCGGCGGCGCCGCGGTGCCTCCGCATGCCGGTGCGGCGGGCGCGGAACCCGTGGCGGGGACTGACGGTCGAGCGACCGCTGCCGACGCGATCCGACTCCGTGAGCGGCGCGTACGCCGCCTCCGCGTCCGTATCGCGCCTCCCGCTCGGAGGCCGCCGGGCACGGGGATAACTTCTCCGACGTCCGCGGCTCCGCCTGCCGCGACGGAGAGAGGTACCGCCCTGTGCACGAGGTCATCGACCAGCGGGACTCCGCGCTCCTTACGTCTCCCGGTCCCTGCCGCCGATCCCCCCTGACGGGGGGAGTCCGCCCGTGCTGACCATCGGGATCGTCGCCCTCGACGCCTGGCACGCGGCTCCGCTCGAGCGCGCCTGGCGCAGCCAGGGACACCGCGTGGTCGTGGTGACCGGTGACCCGGAGGGGTTCAGCGGGGCGGAGCTCCGCACCAGCGTGCTCGCCCGCTTCCTCGAGCCCGCCGGCCGGAGGGGCGCCGGGTCCGTCGGGCTCGCCGTCGTCACGCGCCGGGCCCGCCGACTGCTCGCTCCGGAGCGGCCCGACCTCGTGGTGGCGCTCCCGGGGACGGCCGTGGAGCTCGCCGGGCTCGCTCCGACGACCGTCCTCCTGGCCGACGACCTCCCGGCGCTCCCGCGCCTCCGGTTCGAGGAGGAGCGCCGCGGTGCTGTCGTCGTCACCCCGACGGAGCGGCTCGCGTCCGCCCTCGCGGGAACGGTCGTGCCCCTGGGCCTGCCGGACGCGTCGTTCCCGACACCGTCCGCCCCCGACGGGCCCCTCCGCTTCGCCGCCGTGGGAGCCTCCGGTCTCGACCGGGGCGCCGAGCGGCTCGATCTCCTCGCCCGGCTGGACGGCACCGAGTACGTCACCGTGATCGACGACGGCGGCGGCATCGCCGACGACCTCGCGTCGGGGCTGCGCTCCGTCGGCGAGCAGGACCGCGACGGCGTCGTCGAGGTGCTCCGCCACTCGCACGTGTACGCCCACCTGACGCCGTCGACGACCGGCGCGGCCGCCGGACTCGACGCGCTGGCGAGCGGGCTGCCGGTCCTCGCGATCGAGTCGAGCGTCCTGGCCGATCTCTGCGCGGCGGGGGCGGGCGTGGTCCTCTCCGACGACGCGACGCGCGAGGAGTACGAGGACGCCCTCCACCGGCTCCGACGCGAGTGGACGGCTCTCTCCCGGGGGGCCGCCGAGCTCGCGCGGGAGCGCCCGTGGTCCGTCGCGGCCGAGGAGATCCTCGCCCTCGCGGAGGGACGCGTCCGTGTCCCTTGAACCGGTCCCGGCTGTCGGCGCCTCCGCCGACGCGATGCTGCCGAACGCCGTCGCCCTGCGCCTGGCCGCCGTGCTGGTGCAGTACACCCTGCGGACGCACGGCCTCCGCAGCCTCGTGGTGAAGGGCGAGGGTCTGCACCGCCAGGGGATCCGCGCCCCGATGACGTCGGCCGACGTCGACATCTGGGTCGACCCCGAGCGCTTCGACGAGGCTCTCGCGCTGCTCGCCTCGATGGGCTGGCGCCGCCGCGCCGAGGCTCTCAGCTGGACCCTCTTCGTCGACCACTCGATCACGCTCGTCCACCCCTCGTGGCCGTGCGACGTCGACGTCCACCGCTCCTTCCCGGGTGCCTTCGAGGAGGAGCGGATCGTCTTCGACCGCCTCTGGGCGGCCGCCGAGGATCTGCCGCTGAGCGACGAGACCCTGCGGATCCCCGGGCGCGCGCACCACCTCGTGCTGCACGCCCTGCACCAGCTGCGCAGCGCGCGCTCCGCCTCGGCGACCACGGCGCTGGCGGTTCTGAAGGCGCACGCCGCCGGCCTTCCGAGCGAGGAGCGCGAGGCGATCCGCGACGCGGCCGTCGAGCTCGGCGCGCAGACGCCGATGACGGAGCTCCTCACCTCCTGGGGAGTCCCCGCCGCGCCCGAGGAGCGCTACCGGCAGGCCCAGATTCTCTGGGACGTGCGCCGCAGCTCCGACCGGCACACCTTCAACTGGCTGCACGCCGTGGCGTCCGCTCCCTGGCGCCTGAAGGGAGGCCTGCTGCTGAGAGCCGCCTTCCCCACCCGCGCGGATCTCGAGGCGAGCCATCCCGAGGCGACGACGGTCCGACGTCGGCTCCGGCTCCGGGGGGAGCGGACCCTGCGGGCGCTCCGAGGCCTCCCCTCCGCCCTCACCGGTTTCGCCAGGGTGGCGCTGAGCGGCCGCAGCGAGGAGCAGGGCCCGGCGTCCTCGTTCGAGGCGATCGCGGCGACCACGGCGCCGGTGAGCGACCTCCCGGCCTCGTCCGATCCCGCGGCGAGCGCCGTGCATCCGGTGGAGGCCTCCGCCGAGGCGCAGGGTGGCAGCGCGCCGCCGGCCCAGCGCTTCGCCGTCGAGCGCACGGACCGTCAGGTCTACGTGCTCGACCTGTCCCGCCCGTCGGTGCCCCCGATCGTGCTCTCGCTGAGCGCCGCCTCGGTCTTCGAGGCCGTGATCCGGCAGCGCCGGCCCCGGGACGAGGTCGTCGACCTCCTCGCCGATCACTACGACGTCGACCCCGGGACGATGGGCCGCGACGTCGACGCCGTCCTGGCCGAACTCGACGTCCGCTTCCCGGGCGCGGTTCCCGACGGGGCGCTCTCATGAGGGCCGCCCGTTCCCGATCCCTGCGGATCCTGCACGTCCTCGACTCCTTCGAGGACGGCGGAGCGCAGCGTGTGACACTCTCCCTGGGCGCGTGGAGCCGCGAGCACGGCTGCGAGACCGCCTACTGGGGGCGTCCCGGGCCGCTCAGCGACCGCGCCGCGCAGGAGTCGCCCGTCTTCGTGGTGCCGAGACCCGGACAGGGCTTCGCGGCCGATCTCCGCGGCCTCGCTCTCGCCGTCCGCCGGTTCCGCCCGCACGTCCTGCACGCCCACCAGCGCCGCGAGGCTCTGCTGGCCCTCCTCGTCGGCGCCGCGCTCGGTGTCCCCGTGGTCGAGCACGCGCACACCGAGCTGCCCGGGATCGACAGGCGAGCGCTCTCCTTCCGCTCCCGGCGGGTGTTCGCCGTCTCCGCCTCCGTGGGGCGGATGGTCGTCGAGGGCTACGGCCGCCCGCAGGATCGCGTCGTGGTCACCGGCAACGCCCCGGCGAACGTCACCGCGGAGCCCGCGAGCGCGCCGGAACTCGCCGAGCCGGTCGTCCGCGTCCTCGGCATCGGGCGGCTCGCGGAGCAGAAGGACCCGGTCCGCTTCCTCGCGGCCGTCGAGGCCCTCGCCCGGGTCCGGCCCGTCACCGGCACCTGGCTCGGCGACGGTCCGATGCTGCCGGTGCTGCGCGAGCGCGCCCGGGGAGCCGGAGTGGTCGACTTCGCCGGTCCGTCGGCGGACGTGACCGGAGCGCTGGACGCGGCGCACCTCCTCCTGTCGACCTCGCGGTGGGAGGGGACTCCGCTCGTGATGCTGGAGGCGATGGCCCGCCGTCGCCCGGTCGTGGCGACCGACGTCGGCGGTGTGGGCGAGCTGCTCGCCGACGGTCGGGGCCTCCTGCTCCCCGCCGACGCCGACGGGGAGCGGATCGCCGAGCTCCTCGCCGCCGCTCTGGAGCGACCCGAGGGGCTCCTGATGCAGGCCGACCGCGCGAAGGCGTGGGTGGACGAGGCCGCCTCACCCGACGCCGTCTTCGGACCCGTCGTCGCCGCCTACCGCGAGCTCGGGGGCCGACGGTGAGCGGGGGCGTGCACTCGGTGACCGTCGTGGCTCCCTGCTACAACGCGATCGCCCGGCTCGACGGCTTCCTCGCGCGGCTCGCACTCACTCTCGGACCGGGGATGCGGGTCGTCCTCGTCGACGACGCGTCCTCGGACGGCACGGCGGAGGTGCTCGAGAAGTGGGCCGAGGGACGCCAGGACGCCCGGGTCCTGCTCCTCGAGCAGAACGGCGGCGTCGCTGCCGCCCGGAACCGCGCCCTCGACGGCATCGACTCCGAGTTCGTCTGGTTCGTGGACGTCGACGACGAATGGGACACGGAGATCCTCCGGACCCTCACCGCCGAGGCCGAGCGGACGGCGGCCGACGTCGTCGTCTGCCGGGCGCTCTACCGCACCCGGCAGTCGACCTCCGGACGCGTGATCGACGGGCTCGACCGGCGCGAACTGGTCTCGTCCGAACTCGCTCTCGAGCGGATGGCGTCCGGGCGCCTGCACGGCTTCCTCTGGAACAAGCTCTTCCGCCGCGCCGTCCTGCAGGAGGAGCTCTTCCCGCGCCTGAGCTCCCAGTCCGACTTCGTCGGCGTGCTGCGGGCGGTCCAGGCGTCGGAACGGGTGCTCTTCGTGCCGGAGATCCTCTACTCCTACGTCCACACGGCGTCCTCGATCACCCGTCGGCGCGACCCGGACCTCCGGAACCTCCTGGTCTGCGCCGAGGAGATGCGCGCGGCGCTCGCCCGAACGTTCGAGGAGGTGCCGCGCCCGCTGTCGGACTGGTTCACGACCTGGTTCTACGCCGTCCCCGTCGCGCTCACCCCGATCCGCCAGAACTCCGACGCGGCGCTCGTCGAGACCGGCGTCCGGCTCGGGTCCGAGGCGCTGCGCGACGTCCGCGTGCTCCGCTCCGCGCGGTCGCCGCGGCTGCTCGTCCTGGGGCTGGTGCTCAAGCACGTCCCCGCCGCCTTCACGGCGCTCAGCCGGATCCTCTACGCCGTGCACGACACCCGCCGCCGGCTCTCCGATCGGAGGAGCACCCGGTGGACGACGTGACCGTCCCCGTGCAGGCGGCCGCGACCGGCCCCTTCCGCACACCAGCTCCGTTCCCTCCCTCCCGCACCGACCCCCGAGGAGCACCGGCATGACCTCCTACATCACCGGCCGCATCGAGCGGATGCCGGCCAGCATCACCACGCTCGACGAGGCGGCGGAGGCCGTGCTCGAGCTGTCCCGGAGCGGCCGCGACGAGCTGGTCGTCACGCCGAACACCGACCACTTCGTGCGCTGGAAGCACTCCGGCGAGTTCCGGCGGTACTACGGCCGGGCGTCCCTCGTGGTGCTCGACGGGGCGCCTCTGGTCTGGCTGGCCCGCTCGTACGGTCACCGCACGGCGAGCCGCGTGACGGGCATCGACCTCTTCACCGAGGTCTGCCGTCGCGCGGCGCTCGAGGGCGCGCCGATCGCTCTCATCGGCGGACGCCCCGGAGTCGGCGATCGCGCAGCCGCCGAGCTGCAGCAGCGCTTCGCCGGGCTCCAGGTTCCGGTCGTCGTCTCGCCGGAGCCGGCCGAGCTCGCGGACGACGCCTACCTCGCCCGCCTCTCCTCGACTCTGCGCACGGCCGACGTCCGCATCGTCGCGCTCTGCCTCGGCTCCCCCAAGCAGGAGGAGGTTCGCGAGCGCCTGCTCGCCGTCGGCGGCACGGGAGCGGTGTGCCTCGGCGTCGGCGCCGCCGTGGACTTCCTCGCCGGCGAGATCCCGCGGGCGCCGCTCGTGGTGCAGCGCCTCGGCCTCGAGTGGGCGCACCGGCTCAGCCGGGAGCCCGGCAGGCTCTGGCGGCGCTATCTGGGCGACGCCGTGCGGGTGCTGCCGAGCGTGGTCGCGGCCCTCCGCTACCGGGTGCGCCGTGCCGTCCGCTGAGCACGCGGGCGGCGTCGCCGGCGAGAGGCCGCTGGTCCTGGTCTGGAAGCGCGCGTGGCTGCAGGACTCCGAGACGTTCGTCCGCAATCAGATGCACGGACTCGAGCGCTGGCGCGCCCTCGGAGTGGGCCTCGAGCGCACCGGCTCGGGCGTCCTCCACGACCGCACGGACATCGTCCTGCACGATCCGATCACCCCTCGCGGGCGGCGGTCCCTCCTCCTGCGGTGGCTCGGAGTGTCACGACGGCTCGACGCGATCGTCGATGAGCACCGGCCCGCCCTCATCCACGCGCACTTCCTCATCGACGCCGTCTCCATCGCCCGGTACGCACGGAGGAGGCGCCTTCCGCTCGTCGTGACGGGGCACGGCTACGACGTGACCAGCTGGCCGCTCGCGACCGGAGCTCCGCGCCTGCTCCGACCCCTCGCCCGAGCTCACCGCGCCCTCGAGGCCCGCACCGTCTTCCGTACCGCGCACGCGGTGATCGGCGTGTCCCGCTTCATCACCGACGGGCTCCTGCGCCTGGGGGCGGACCCGCGGCGCACCGGAGTGGGCTACATCGGCGTCCCGACCTCCCGCCCCGAGGCCGCACCGGCTGCGGAGCGCGCGGGAATCGTCTTCGTCGGACGCCTCACCGACAAGAAGGGCGTTCCGGATCTGCTCGAGGCGGTCGCCGCCCTCCCCGGACCGATCCGCGACGTCCCCCTGACCGTCGTCGGCGACGGCCACCTGCGGGAGGCGCTCGTCGAGCAGGCGGCGCGGCTGGGCCTGCAGGTGACCTTCACCGGCTCCCTGCCCCCCGCCGAGGTCGCCCGCATCCTCGCCGGCGCCGCGGTCTTCTGTGCACCGTCTCGGACCGCGGCGACAGGCGACTCCGAGGGCTTCGGCATGGTCTTCCTCGAGGCCGCGCTCGCAGGCGTCCCTGTCGTCTCGTACCGCCACGGCGGCGTCCCGGAGGCGGTCCAGGACGGCGTCACCGGGCTGCTCGTCCCGGAGGGGGACGTGCCCGGCCTGACCGGGGCGCTCGCCGCCCTGCTCCGGGACCCGGACCGCGCGGAGCGGATGGGCGCGGAGGGGCGGGAGCGCGTGCTCGCCTCGTTCGACCTCGCCGAGCGGATCCGCGACCTCGAGGACCTCTACGACCGGGCGGCCGGCCGATCGATGCCGACGACGACGGACGGAGATCGCGGATGAGCCGCGCCGAGCACCGCGCCGACGATCCGCGACCGGGCCTCCGTCCGGCCTCCGCCGGGCGGGAGAGGTGAGCCTGCGCCGGAGCACCGTCGACGCGACCGCCTGGACGGCGGTCTCGTTCGCCGTCGCGCTCGTCGTGCAGCTCGGGCAGTTCGCGCTCCTGGCGAGACTGCTGGACCCCTCCGAGATGGGGATCATCGCGATCGTCGCCCTGCTCAACGCGTTTGTCGACATCTTCCTCGGCATGGGGGTCGCCCAGGCGATCATCCAGCGCCGGCGGGCGACCAGCTTCGAGCTCTCGTCGGTCTTCTGGCTCAACCTCTCCGTCGGGCTCCTGGTCACCGTCGCCGTCCTCCTGGGCGCCGCACCGATCGCCTCCCTGCTCGGGTCCGCCGCCGCGGCGCCGGTCCTCAGCGTTGCCTCGCTCGTGTTCGTGGGCAGCGCAGCCGGGCAGGTGCCGAGAGCGGTGCTCGAGAAGGGGATCCGGTTCCGAGCGGTCGCCGTGTCCGAGACGACCGCTCTCGTCGGCGGCTTCGCCGTGACGGTCTGCCTCGCGGTCTCGGGCGCGGGGGCGCTCTCCTATGCGTGGGGGCTCGTCGCGACCGCGGCTCTGCGCTCCGTGCTCGCCCTCGTGCAGGCCCGCCGCTGGTTCCGGCTGCGGTTCCGGTTCCGGATCCGCGAGACCGCCCGCTTCCTCTCCTTCGGCGTCTTCCAGACCCTCGACGGCATCGTCAACTACCTGGGCTCGAACGCCGGCTCGCTCGCGATCGGCCGCCTGCTCGGACCGGCCCAGCTGGGCGGGTACACCCTGGGATACAACCTCGCCGTGAACCTCCCCGCGAGGGTCAACCCGATCGTGACGCGGGTGATGTTCCCGGTGTTCTCCTCGATCCAGCACGACCGTGAGCGCGTCGCGGGGAACCACCTCCGCGTCACCGCGGTGCTCAGCATGGCGAGCATCCCGCCGCTGATGCTGGTGGCGCTGCGCTCCGAGGAGATCGTGCGGCTGTTCTACGGACCCGGCTGGGGCTGGATCGCGGGCATGACGAGCGCACTGACGGTGGTGGGCGCGGTGCGGGCGATCGGCAATCCGGTCGGCTTCATCCTGATGGCGATGGACCGGGTGCGGTTCGGGCTGGTCGTGAACATCGTGAAGACCGCGATCACGGTCCCGATGATCGTCGGCGGGGGAGTGCTGTTCGGACTCGACGGCTTGATCGGCGGGCTGCTGCTCTCGAGCGCTCTCGGCTTCGCCGTCACCTGCGCCGTGCTGCGGGTGGTGCTCGGAGTGCGCCTCGGCGCGTTCCTGCGCGCGTGCGCCGCGGGGCCGCTGCTCGCCGCACCGATGGCGATCGTGCTGCTCCTGCTCCGCCTGCTCCCCGAGGGCGCGCCCCTGCGGCTGCTCCCGGTGGAGCTGGCGCTCGCGGGCCTCGTGCTGGGAGCGACCGCCCTCCTGGCGCCGGGCCGCGACATCGCCGAGGCGCGATCGCTCGTCCTGTCGCGACTGCCCGCCCGGCTCCGGCTCGGCTCCGCCGCCCCGGTCGAGGTCGCCGTGGTGCTGGCCGCCGAGGAGCGCTTCGACGGCAGCGGGGGAGCCGTGGCGACCTGGGTCCGCGAGACGGTGTCCCGGTCCTCGCTCCGGATCGCCGTGCACGCGCCGTGGTCGTCGGCGTCACCGGGCGTGGACGTCAGGCCCCATCGTCTGTACCGGCGGATCTACGCGGTTCAGCGGCGCGCGGCACTCCTCCTGGCGCATCGGCGCGACAGCGACCCGGGCGCCGAGCTGCGCCGGCTGTCCTTCGGCGGGCGCTTCTGGCTGCTGGTGCTCGCTCCGTCGCTGCGCCGTGTCCCGACGGTCTGGATCCACAACCGCCCCCGCTACGCCGTGCGCCTGCGCCGCCTGGGCTACCGGGGGCGGATCGTCGCACACCTGCACAACGACCTGCTCGATCACCTGCCACCCGATCCCGCCGCCGCCCGGCGCTACCTCGACGCGGTCGACGAATGGATCTTCTGCAGCGAGTTCCTGCGCGCCCGGGCGGTCGACCGGTACGGCCTGATCGCCACAGCCGTCCTGTACAACGGGGTCGTCCCTCCGCCCGAGGTTCCGCCGGCGCCGCTCGGCGGTACTGCGGAGGCGGTCTTCGCCGGGAGGCTGGTGGCCGAGAAGGGAGCCCGCGAGGCCGTCGAGATCGTGAGGCGGATGCGGACCGAGCACGGCGCCGATCTGCGGCTGGTCATCGCCGGCGCATCGGGCCTCGGGGACGACGCGACGCCCACCCCGTACGTCCGAGCGCTCGACGAGGCTGTCGCCGCCCTGCCCGGCGTCGTGCGCCGGCTCCCGTTCCTCCGGCACGAGGACCTGCTGGAGCTGTTCGGCTCCTCGGCGCTCCTGCTCTACCCCTGCCGCTGGGACGAGCCGTTCGGGATGGTGGTGGTGGAGGCGCTCTCGCGGGGGATCCCCGTCGTGACGGTCGAGCGCGGAGGCCTCCCCGAGATCCTGCGCACCTCCGACGGAGTGGTCGACGGATCCGTCCTCGTCCCGCCGGGCACGGAGGAGGAGGTCGCGGACGCCGTCCTCGCGGAGCTCCCCGCCCTCATCGCCTCGCTGCGCGATCCCCGGCGACGCGCGGAGGTCGCTGCGGCGTCGCGGCGCCGAGCGGCGGACTTCGGCTGGCCGGGCATCGCCCGCCGCGCGGACGAGCTGCTGGCAGACCCCCGTGGCTGAGGCGCGGGGCCGCCGCGCGCACGCGGATCGACGTTCCGCGCCAAGCCCGTCGAGGCTCGTGCCGCGCGATTAGTGTCGGCGCGACATGCCACCTGCATCCCCTCTCCCGCCCGCGTCCGCCGACGCCACCGCCTCTCGCGTGCTGCTCGATCCGCCTCCCGCCCCGGACCGGCGCCCGCGGACGACCCTCCCGCCGCGAGAGGTCGGCCCGTCGTCCCGGAATCGGCGCGCCGCTTCTCCGCTCCGCCAGACGGAGGCCGCCACCAGCACCTCCGCGGAACGGCTCTGACATGGGCCGCCACGCCGACGACGCCCTCCTCCGCCGCCCGACCGCCTCTCGTCCCTCCGTCATCGCCGCGACCCGCGTCACCGACGCTCCGGAGACCCGCGGGCGGCCGTCGCGCGCGCCGGCGGATCCCGCTCAGCGGCGGCACGAGCGGATCGTCCTCGTCTTCCTCGCGGTGCTCCTGGCGCTGAGCGTCGTGCAGCTCTACACCCTGGGCCCCGTCACCGCTCCGGTCGCCTGGAGCCTGCTCTTCCTCCCGTACTCCGTGGCGCGGCTGCGCGGCGGGCGGATCGACCGGTTCGTGGTCGTGGTCCTCCTCGTGATCGCCGGCACCCTCTTCGCGCTCACCTACTCCGGAGCACGCGCGGCCGCGCTGCGCGACGTGGTCTCCGTCGTCTCCTTCCTCACTCCGTACCTGGCCGTCCGCGGGCTCGGCGACGGCGCCTGGCGTGTCGTCGGCCGCGCCCTCAACTGGGCGGCGCCCGTGTTCCTCCTCCAGGTGACGCTCACGATCCTCTTCCAGCTCGATCCCGTGCAGGAGACCGCCTACCTCCGGTGGCCGGAAGCGGTGCTGTTCTCCGACATCTACGTGCGGGACATCTTCACGACGTCCTTCAACAACGTCCTGCAGGAGAAGTCGGGAGGGTTCTTCCTCAACGGCAACATCGCCTCGATGTACATGGCCACGACCGGCGCGCTGGCCTTCGCCGTCTGGAGACGGCAGCGGGGGAGTCTCCTCCTGCTCGTCGCCGTCGCCGGGCTGGTCGGCGCCCTCTTCACGCTGTCCAAGACCGCGATCGTCCTCGCGATCGTCCTGCCCCTGCTGGTCGCCGCGATCCGCGGACTCAAGGGACGCAGCCTCGGTCCGGTCGCCTGGATGATCACCATCCCCTCCGGGATCACGGCCGTGTACGCCGTCGCCGTGTCCTTCCCGCAGCTGGCGGAGGCGGGCGTGCTCACGCTCGGGGCCCGCGGCGACTTCCTGCGCCTGGCTGCGAGTGCGTTCCCCGACAACTGGCTGCTGGGGCTGGGGTACGGCGGATGGCAGGAGCTGTGGCTGGCGCGCGGGTCGCAGTTCACCCAGCACAGCGAGCCGCGCCCGCCTCACAACCTCCTCGTCACCGCGTGGACCAACGGCGGGCTCCTGATCGCGCTCCCCGTCCTCGCGTTCCTCCTCCTCGCCACCATCGCCGTCGTGCGCCTGCTCCTCCGGGTCGCCCGGAACGAGGCCGTCGCCGTCGGGGCGCTCGCCGTCGCCGTCCTCTGGACGTTCCTGCACGGGATGGCCGACAACACCACCTGGTTCGGCGATCAGCACTCGCTCGCGACGCTCGCCGTCTCCGTGGCGCTCGTGGGCGTCCTGTCGGCGGAGGCGCCCGCCACGCCGGGCCGAGTGCCTCACGGAAGCGCTCCGGCGGCCTCGGCCGGCGCGGGTCGGGCGCCGCTGCGACGGCCGCCGAGCCCCGGCCTCGGGCGGCGCTGACGCGACCGCCGCGCCGCAGCCGGTCCGGACACGGACCGCGCCGGTATCATCGACCCGTTATGGCACGCATCTACGACTGCTCCGTCGACACGGACCTCCTGACCGGCACCCGTCTCGCGCGGACGGCCATCGGCCGCGGCGAGCTCGTGGTGATCCCCACCGACACCGTCTACGGCGTCGCGGCCAACGCGTTCGACGCCGCCGCGGTCCAGCGCCTGCTCGACGCGAAGGGACGGACGAGGCAGTCGCCGCCGCCCGTCCTGATCGGGGACGTGGCCGCCCTCGACGCCCTCGCCGAGAACGTGCCGGAGGCGGTGCGCGACCTCGCGCGCGAGTTCTGGCCCGGCGGGCTCACCATCGTCCTGCACGCCCAGCCCTCCCTGGTCTGGGACCTGGGCGAGACGCGCGGGACCGTGGCGCTGCGCATGCCGGACAACCCGGTGACGATCGAGCTCCTCGCCGAGACCGGTCCGCTGGCGGTCTCCTCCGCCAACCGCACGGGGCAGCCCTCGGCCACGACCGCACAGGAGGCGTTCGACCAGCTCGGCGACTCCGTCGACGTCTATCTCGACGCCGGCGCCGCCGGATCGCGCTACAGCGACCGCCCCGCGGGCGCCAGCGAGTCCTCGACGATCGTCGATGCGACAGCGCTGAGCTTCGAGGGCGGCACCCTGCGCATCCTGCGCCAGGGCGTCGTGTCGGCCGAGCGGATCCGCGAGGTCGTCGGCGACCTGCTGCCGGATCCGGACGCGCCCCGCGCCGAGACGTCGGAGCCCGACGCCTCCACGGTCGGCGCGGCGCAGGCCGGGGACCAGCAGGAGCCCGCCGAGACCGCGACCGGCAGCGACCCGTACGCCTTCGAGCGGACCCCGACAGCGCGCCCCGACTGGGCCTCCGGTGCCCGCCTGCAGGACGACTCCGCTCCCGTCGATTCCGCCGATGCGCCGGACACGGGTTCGTCGAGCACGAACGCGCCGACGCCCAACACCGGCACCGGCGCCGCCCGCACCGACTCCGCTCCGGGTGAGTAACCGGTGATCACCTTCGCCCTCGTCTCGCTCGCGGTCGCGCTCGTGACCGGAGCGCTGTCGTGGGTCATCTGGAAGCTGAGCCTGAAGTACCGGCTCTACCCGAAGATCCGCGTCAGGGACATGCACACGCGGCCGACCCCCCGCCTGGGCGGCATCGCGATGTTCCTCGGGATCCTCGTCGGCTTCGGCATCGCCTCCCAGCTGCCCTACTTCCGGCTGGTGTTCGCCAATCCCGAGCCGATCCTCGCGATCCTCGGCGCGAGCCTGCTCATCGTCCTCATCGGCGTCGCCGACGACATCTGGGACCTGGACTGGACCACGAAGCTGGCCGGTCAGCTGATCGCCGCGGGCCTGATCGCCTGGAAGGGCGTGCAGATCGTCTCCCTGCCGATCGGCGGCCTGACCGTCGGCTCGCCGTGGATGTCGCTGATCATCACCGTGCTCGCGATCGTCCTGGTCACCAACGCTCTCAACTTCATCGACGGCCTCGACGGCCTCGTGGCGGGCGTCGCCCTGATCGCCAACGGGGTCTTCTTCCTCTACAGCTACCTGCTGGTGCAGCAGACCTCGCCCACCGACTACTTCAACCTGGCCTCGCTCATCGCGGTCCTGCTCGTCGGCGCCTGCGCCGGATTCCTCCCCATCAACTGGCGTCCGGCGCGGATGTTCATGGGCGACAGCGGCGCACTGCTGATCGGGATGCTGATGGCCACCTCCGCGATCGCGGTCACCGGCCAGATCGACCCGGCCCAGCTCGCGGCGAAGGAGCTCCTGCCCGCGTTCATCCCGATCATCCTGCCGTTCGCGATCCTCGTGGTGCCGCTGATGGACTTCGGCCTCGCCGTGATCAGGCGCCTGCGCGCGGGAAAGTCGCCGTTCAGCGCCGACCGGAAGCACCTGCACCACCGCCTGCTCGACATGGGGCACTCCCACCTGCACGCCGTGCTGATCTTCTACGCGTGGACCGCCGTCGTCGCCGTCAGCTGCCTGCTGATGTTCGTGGTCGACGTGCTGTGGGTCCCGCTCGTCTTCCTCGGAGTCGGTCTGCTGGTCTGCACCGTCGTCACGCTCGCCCCGCTCAGCCGCCGCAAGCGGCTCGAGGCGGCGGCGCAGTCCGCGGAGGCCTCACCCGTCCTCGACCCCCTCGACCGCGCGTCCTCGACGGAGCTGCTCCGTCCGCCGGCCGGACTCCCGATCGACCGGGACACGACAGCGCCGACCACGGCGCGGAAGGAAGCATCATGACCGGAGCCTCCCCGGCCACCCCCCGTCCGCAGCCCGCGTCCGTCCCCGTCCTGCGCCGCGCGCTGGTCGTGGGCGGCCTCTTCGTGCTCGCCCTGGCCGTTCTCGGCACCGTCGTCGGCGGGATCGCCGCCGGGGGAGAGGGCGCGATCGGAGCCCTCCTCGGCGCGATCGTCGGCGGCGTGATGGTGCTCCTCACCGCCGCGAGCATCCTCGTCGCCAACCGCCTCGACATCGGCGGGTTCTTCGCCGTCGTCCTCGGCACGTGGCTCGCCAAGTTCGTGCTGTTCGTGATCGCCGCCCTGGTCCTGCGCGATCAGCCGTGGCTGAACAGCACCGCGATGTTCGTCACGATCATCGTCGCCGTCCTGGGGTCCCTGGTGATCGACGTCCTCGTCGTCTCGCGCTCGCGCATGCCGAACGTCAGCGACATCGCTCGATGAGGACGAGCCGAACGGTTCCTGAGAGGACCACGATTCGGCTCTCAGGCCGTTCTGTTGCTACAGTAGGGACGAATCCCGCAGGCGAACGTGTCCTCAGATCGTCTCATCGTTGATGGCGGTCGTCGAGCACGATCGCCGTCCGAGCGGAAAACCCCACCTTTCGTCGTCGCGAGAGCGTTGCGTCCGAATGATTCGATTCGGTCGGCTGCAACGTGCCACGCCCCGAATTCCAGGAGCTAGCGCTGTTTGCTAACGCTGTGACCCTGTTGGTCTCGTCCTCGACCGGTGAGAGTGACTTCCACACCCCGTCGATCTCCGAGTTCTTCCCGCCCGGTTTCCTCTTCGAGGGAACCCCTTTCGAGATCAACCGCGTCATGCTGGTCCGCTTCATCGCGGTCATCGCACTGATGCTGTTCTTCTGGCTCGGGACGCGCAAGCTGCGCCTCGTCCCCGGCCGCTTCCAGAACGTCGTCGAGCTCGCGTTCGACTTCGTCCGCGTCACCATCGCCAAGGACATCCTCGGCGAGAAGGACGCGCGCCGGTTCCTCCCGATCCTCGTGACGATCTTCTTCGCGATCATCTCGATGAACCTGACCGGCATCGTCCCGTTCCTGAACATCGCGGGGACCTCCGTGGTGGGCATGCCGCTCTTCCTCGGCCTGGTCGCCTACGTGACGTTCATCTACGCGGGCATCAAGGACCGGGGGATGGGCTTCTTCAAGAACGCCCTGTTCCCGCCCGGAGCGCCGTTCCTGATCTACTTCATCCTCACGCCGATCGAGCTGCTGCAGACGTTCATCATCCGTCCGCTCTCGCTCGCACTGCGGCTCGTGATGAACATGATCGTCGGCCACCTCCTGCTGGTGCTGTGCTTCTCGGCCACGCAGTTCTTCCTCTTCAGCTCCCAGATCGACCCGGGCTTCAAGCTCTTCGGCGTCGTGACCTTCGCCTTCGGCGGTGCGTTCACGCTCTTCGAGCTCCTCGTCGCCGTGCTGCAGGCCTACATCTTCACCCTCCTCGCTGCGGTCTACATCCAGTTGGCCGTCGCCGAGGAGCACTGACCCCACTACTCACGGGCTCCCGCCCGTTCTCACGATCACCCCACTGAAAGGACCCACTCGTGGACTCAGTCACCGTTCTCGCCGAACTCACCGGCAACATCGCGACGGTCGGTTACGGCCTCGCAGCGATCGGCCCCGGCATCGGTGTCGGCATCGTCGCGGGCAAGACCGTCGAGGCCATGGCGCGCCAGCCCGAGATGGCCGGCCGCCTCCAGACCACGATGTTCCTCGGCATCGCGTTCACCGAGGTGCTCGCGCTCATCGGCCTCGCCACCTACTTCATCTTCGCGGCGTAGTCGTGTTCAGCACCGCTGTGAACATCGCTGCGGAAGAAGGTGACGTCCCCGCGGTCATTCTGATCCCGGAGTTCTACGACTTCTTCTGGTCGGGGGTGATCTTCCTCATCCTGCTGTTCTTCTTCTGGAGGCTGGTCCTGCCGCGCCTGCAGAAGATGCTCGACGCGCGCTCCGCCGCGATCGAGGGGAACATCGCGAAGGCCGACGAGGCCCAGCGACAGGCCGAGGCCGCCCTCGAGAAGTACACCGCCCAGCTGGCCGAGGCCCGCGCCGAGGCCGGAGTGATCCGTGAGAAGGCGAACGCCGACGGCAACGCGATCGTGGCGGCGAAGAAGGAGCAGGCGCAGGTCGAGGCCGAGCGCATCCTCCACAACGCGCACGCTCAGATCGAGGCGGACCGTCAGGCCGCCGTGGTCTCGCTCCGCTCCGAAGTCGGAACCCTCGCCATCGACCTCGCCTCCGGCGTGATCGGCGAGAGCCTCAACGACGACGCGAAGGCGTCCGCGATCGTGGACCGCTTCCTCGCCGACCTCGAGGCCTCGGAGAAGGCGAACAACTGATGGGCAGCGCGTCCAGGCAGGCACTCGCATCGGCGAAGGCGGAGCTCTTCGCCCTCGCCGGTCAGGCGTCCCTCGACACGGCCCAGCAGCTCTTCGAGGCCGCACGGGTCATCGACGGCCAGGCGCAGCTGCGCGCGGCCCTCGCCGACCCGAGCGCCGACTCGAGCAGCAAGCAGGCTCTCGTCGCCCGCGTGTTCGGTCCCTTCGGCGAGCCGGCCAAGCGCCTGCTCACCGTGATCGTCGGCCACCGCTGGTCGAGCCCGAGCGACATGGTCGCCGGGGTCGAGGAGGTCGGGGTCCGCGCGATCGCGTCGTCCGCTCCGGAGGGCGTCAACCTCGAGAAGGAGCTCCACTCCTTCGGCGAGGTCGTCGCCTCCGACGCCCAGCTCGAGCTCGCGCTCGGCAGCAAGCTCGCCGCCGCCGACTCGAAGGTCGCGCTCGTGCAGCGCCTCCTCGAGGGCAAGGCCGCGGCCGAGACGCTGGCGATCCTCCGGCAGCTGATCGCGCACCCGCGCGGTCGCCGCATCCCGGAGCTCGTCCGCTTCGCAGCAGGCGTGGTCGCCGACCAGGGCGGGTTCATCCTCGCCACGGTCTCGGTCGCCGCACCGATCGCCCCCGAGCAGCTCGACCGGCTCCGCTCGGCGCTCACGCGCCAGTACAGCCGACCGGTCTCCGTCAACGTCGTGGTCGATCCCTCCCTCCTGGGCGGGATGCGCCTGCACGTCGGCGACGAGGTCATCGACGGAACCGTCTCCGCACGGCTGTCCGACCTGAAGCTCCAGCTCGCGTCCTGACGGGCGCACGTATCCTCAGAGGGCACTGCCCTCGACCCCCGCACCATCCAGGTCAGGCCCCGACGACCTCTTCGGCTCGCACGGACCCAACGAATAGGAATTCCCATGGCAGATATCACCATCAGCCCGGATGAGATCCGCGACGCGCTGAAGGACTTCGTCTCGTCGTACGAGCCGGGCAAGGCCTCCACCACCGAGGTCGGCTACGTCATCGACGCCGCCGACGGCATCGCCCACGTCGAGGGCCTCCCCGGCGTCATGGCCAACGAGCTCATCCGCTTCTCCAACGGCGTCCTGGGCCTGGCCCAGAACCTCGACGAGAACGAGATCGGCGTCGTCGTCCTCGGCGAGTTCTCCGGCATCGAGGAGGGCATGGAGGTCACCCGCACCGGCGAGGTCCTCTCGGTCCCCGTCGGCGACGGCTACCTCGGGCGCGTCGTCGACCCGCTCGGCAACCCGATCGACGGACTCGGCGAGATCGCCTCCGAGGGCCGCCGCGCCCTCGAGCTCCAGGCTCCCGGCGTCATGTCGCGCAAGTCGGTCCACGAGCCGCTGCAGACCGGCATCAAGGCCATCGACGCGATGATCCCGGTCGGCCGCGGCCAGCGCCAGCTCATCATCGGGGACCGCCAGACCGGCAAGACGGCCATCGCGATCGACACGATCATCAACCAGAAGGCCAACTGGGAGTCGGGCGACACGAACAAGCAGGTCCGCTGCATCTACGTCGCGATCGGCCAGAAGGGCTCGACCATCGCCTCGGTGAAGGGCGCGCTCGAGGACGCCGGAGCGATGGAGTACACGACCATCGTCGCGTCCCCGGCCTCCGACCCCGCCGGCTTCAAGTACCTCGCCCCCTACACCGGCTCGGCCATCGGCCAGCACTGGATGTACGGCGGCAAGCACGTCCTGATCATCTTCGACGACCTGTCGAAGCAGGCCGAGGCCTACCGCGCCGTGTCGCTCCTCCTGCGCCGCCCGCCGGGACGCGAGGCGTACCCGGGTGACGTCTTCTACCTGCACTCCCGTCTGCTGGAGCGCTGCGCGAAGCTGTCCGACGAGCTCGGCGCCGGCTCGATGACCGGTCTCCCGATCATCGAGACCAAGGCGAACGACGTCTCGGCCTACATCCCGACCAACGTGATCTCGATCACCGACGGCCAGATCTTCCTCCAGTCCGACCTCTTCAACGCCAACCAGCGTCCCGCGGTCGACGTGGGCATCTCGGTCTCGCGGGTCGGCGGCGACGCGCAGGTCAAGTCGATCAAGAAGGTCTCCGGCACGCTGAAGCTCGAGCTGGCGCAGTACCGCTCGCTCGAGGCCTTCGCGATGTTCGCCTCCGACCTCGACGCCGCCTCGCGCCGTCAGCTCGCCCGCGGCGCCCGCCTCACCGAGCTGCTCAAGCAGCCGCAGTACTCGCCGTACCCCGTCGAGGAGCAGGTCGTCTCGATCTGGGCCGGAACGAACGGCAAGCTCGACGAGGTCCCGGTCCCCGACGTGCTGCGCTTCGAGCGCGAGCTCCTGGACTACCTGGGCCGCAACACCCAGGTGCTGAACACCCTCCGCGACACCAACGTGCTCTCGGACGACACCGTCGCCGAGCTCAACCGTGCCGTCGACGGCTTCAAGCTGGAGTTCCAGACCGGTGAGGGCAAGCCGCTCGCCTCGGTCGGGCGCGAGGAGCACCAGGCCATCGCGGCCGACGAGGTCGGCCAGGAGAAGATCGTCAAGGGCCGTCGCTGACCAGCGGCACCCCGTCGATTCGCCACTTTTAGGACAACAGGAGACACATGGGAGCGCAACTCCGGGTCTACCGGTCGAAGATCCGCTCGGCCCAGACGACCAAGAAGATCACTCGGGCCATGGAGCTGATCTCGGCCTCGCGCATCCAGAAGGCGCAGAACCGCGTCGCTGCCGCGGCGCCGTACTCGAACGCGATCACGCGCGCCGTGTCCGCTGTCGCGACCTACTCGAACGTGGAGCACCCGCTCACGACCGAGCGCGAGAAGCTGGACACGGCCGCGATCGTGATCTTCACCTCCGACCGCGGCCTCGCCGGCGCGTTCTCCTCGAGCGTGCTCAAGGAGGCCGAGGAGCTGGCCGCGCTGCTGCGCAGCGAGGGCAAGGAGGTCGTCTTCTACCTGGTCGGCCGAAAGGCGAACGCGTACTTCTCGTTCCGGAAGCGGGCCAGCGTCCGCGTCTGGACGGGCGGCACCGACCAGCCCGTGTTCGAGACGGCGAAGGAGATCGCGGACGCGGTCGTCGAGTCGTACAACCTCGATGACGAGGAGGGCGGCGTGGACGAGATCCACCTCGTCTACAACCGCTTCGTCAGCATGGTCACCCAGCAGCCGACCGTCGTCCGGCTGCTGCCGCTCGAGGTCGTCGAGGGCGCCGAGGAGCAGAACAGCGAGCTGTACCCGCTCTACGAGTTCGAGCCCGACCCCGAGACGGTCCTCGACCGCCTCCTGCCCGTGTACGTCGAGAGCCGCATCTTCAACGCGATGCTGCAGTCGGCGGCCTCGGAGCACGCGGCACGCCAGAAGGCCATGAAGTCGGCGAGCGACAACGCGGACACGCTGATCAAGACCTACACGCGTCTTGCCAACAACGCCCGCCAGACCGAGATCACGCAGCAGATCGCCGAGATCGTCGGCGGCGCCGACGCCCTGTCCTCCTCCAAGTAAGAGGGCTCCGCTCCACACAGTTTCGACTCCGCCCTCCGGGAGCGGTGAGACCACAGAAGGAAGTAGCAATGACACTGACCGCACCTGAGGCGGCGACCGGGACGTCGGGCGGGGCCATCGGCCGCATCGCCCGCGTCACCGGCCCCGTCGTTGACATCGAGTTCCCCCACGACGCGATCCCCGAGGTCTACAACGCGCTCTACACGCACGTCGAGGTCGAGGGCGTCTCGAGCAAGCTGACCTTCGAGGTCGCGCAGCACCTGGGCGACGACCTCGTCCGGGCCATCTCCCTGAACCCCACCGACGGACTCGTCCGCGGCCAGGAGGTCCACGACACCGGCCTGCCGATCTCGGTCCCGGTCGGCGACGTGACCAAGGGCAAGGTCTTCAACGTGATCGGCGAGGTGCTCAACGCCGACGCCGACGGGAAGATCAACGGCGAGTCGTTCGAGATCACCGAGCGCTGGCCCATCCACCGCAAGCCCCCGCAGTTCGATCAGCTCGAGTCCAAGACCGAGCTGTTCGAGACCGGCATCAAGGTCATCGACCTGCTCACTCCGTACGTGCAGGGCGGCAAGATCGGCCTGTTCGGCGGCGCGGGCGTCGGCAAGACCGTCCTCATCCAGGAGATGATCCAGCGCGTCGCGCAGGACCACGGTGGAGTGTCCGTGTTCGCCGGCGTCGGCGAGCGCACCCGTGAGGGCAACGACCTCATCGCCGAGATGGAGGAGGCGGGCGTCTTCGACAAGACCGCGCTCGTCTTCGGCCAGATGGACGAGCCGCCGGGAACGCGTCTGCGCGTCGCCCTGTCGGCACTGACCATGGCGGAGTACTTCCGCGATGTGCAGAAGCAGGACGTGCTGCTCTTCATCGACAACATCTTCCGCTTCACGCAGGCCGGCTCGGAGGTGTCGACCCTCCTGGGCCGCATGCCCTCCGCGGTGGGCTACCAGCCGAACCTCGCCGACGAGATGGGTGTGCTCCAGGAGCGCATCACCTCGACGCGCGGACACTCGATCACCTCGCTGCAGGCGATCTACGTCCCCGCCGACGACTACACGGACCCGGCGCCGGCGACCACCTTCGCCCACCTCGACGCGACCACCGAGCTCTCCCGTGAGATCGCGTCGAAGGGCCTCTACCCGGCCGTCGACCCGCTCACGTCCACCTCGCGCATCCTCGACCCCCGCTACCTGGGCGCCGACCACTACCGCGTGGCGACGAACGTGAAGCAGATCCTGCAGAAGAATAAGGAGCTGCAGGAGATCATCGCGATCCTCGGTGTCGACGAGCTGTCGGAGGAGGACAAGATCACGGTGTCGCGTGCGCGCCGGATCCAGCAGTTCCTCTCGCAGAACACCTACATGGCGAAGAAGTTCACCGGTGTCGAGGGATCGACCGTCCCGCTGAAGGACACGATCGAGTCGTTCGACGCGATCACCAAGGGCGAGTTCGACCACGTGGCCGAGCAGGCGTTCTTCAACGTCGGCTCGATCTCGGACGTCGAGGAGAAGTGGACCCAGATCCAGAAGGAGAACGGCTGATCATGGCCGGGACCCTGAAGGTCAGCGTCGTGTCCGCGAACGCCGAGGTGTGGTCCGGAGAGGCGAAGCAGCTCACGGCTCGCACGGTCGAGGGCGAGATCGGCATCCTCGCCGGCCACGAGCCGATGCTCGCGATCCTCGCCACCGGCGAGGTGCGCGTCACGGCCCTGGACGGCACGCGTCTCACCGCGCAGGCCGACGACGGCTTCCTGTCCGTCGAGAACGACGTGGTGACCGTGGTCGCCCGTCAGGCATCGCTGGTCTAGTACACCGCCGCTCACCGCGGCTCGGAGGGGCCGGACGATCATCGCGATCGTCCGGCCCCTTCGTCGTGCCGCCCGTCCCTCTTCTCCGAAGGAGTCCTGTGCACGTCCTGCTGCCACCGTCCGAGACGAAGCGCGACGGCGGCGACGAGCCGTTCGTGCTCGAGTCGCTCGCCTTCCCCGAGCTCCACGCGAAGCGGCGCGAGCTGGCGGAGGCGCTGATCGCGCTGGCCGGGGACCCCGAGCTCTCTGCCCGGGCGCTGAAGCTCGGTCCGCGTCAGTTCGGCGAGATCGATCGCAACGCGGGGCTCGCGACCGCGGCAGGTCTCCCCGCGGTCGACCGCTTCGACGGGGTGCTGTTCGATGCGCTCGACGCGCGCAGCCTCGATTCCGGTGCACGGGAGGTGCTCGGTCGGACGGCGATCGTGCAGTCCGCGCTCTGGGGGCCGATCCGCGCCCTCGACCTGATCCCTGCATACCGTCTGTCCCACGACTCCCGTGTGCCGGGCAGACCGCTCAAGCGGTGGTGGGCGGCGGAGGCCGGGCGGGTGCTGAGCGCGCTCGACGGGCTCGTCCTCGATCTGCGGAGCGAGGCGTACGCGGCGCTCGGACCGGTCCCTGCGGGCGAGGGGCGGTTCTTCGTCCGCGTCCGCTCGCGCGGGGCCGACGGCGTCCTCCGGTCGCTGAACCACTTCAACAAGCAGGGCAAGGGACGCTTCGTCAGGGCGCTGGCGGAGGACCGGGTGGCGACGGAGTCGCTCGGCGAGCTCTCGGCGTGGGCGGCCGGGCGCGGGTTCCTGCTCGCCGAGAACCGGCACACGGGAGAGCTCGACCTCGTCGTGCCGGAGTCGTAGGCGTCAGCGTCGGCGCCAGCAGCCGGTGAGGTGGTCGTCGACGACTCCGGCCGACTGCATCAGCGCGTACGCGGTGGTCGGTCCGACGAAGCGGAGCCCAGCGGCCTTCAGCGCTCGCGCGAGCGCCGTCGACCCGGGCGTCGTCGCAGGGACGTCGGCGGCTCGGACCACCCGGTCCTCGACGTCCGGATCGTGGAAGGACCACACGAGCTCGTCGAGCGCGCCCTCGCCTCTCTGCTCCAGGAGCGCGAGCACGGCCCGGGCGTTGTCCCGGGTGGCGATGATCTTCGCGCGGTTCCGGATGATGCCGCTGTCCTCCATCAGCCGCTCGACATCGGTGTCGTCGTACCGGGCGACGCGGGCCGGATCGAAGCCGTCGAAGGCCTCGCGGAACCTCGGCCGCTTGCGGAGGATCGTGATCCAGGAGAGGCCGGACTGGAACGCCTCGAGGGAGATCTTCTCGAACAGCCGGCGATCTCCGTGCAGCGGGGTGCCCCATTCCTCGTCGTGGTAGCGGCAGTACTCCGGATCCGCGCCGCTCCAGGCGCAGCGGACCAGGCCGTCCTCTCCCTCGACGAGTCCGTCGGCCGTGCTCATCGGTGGGGGATCCCCTCGTGATCGAGAAGCCAGGCTTTCGTGGCGACGCCCTCGCCCGCGCTGAAGCCGGTGATCCGTCCGTCGCTCGCGAGGACGCGGTGGCAGCCCACGATGATCGGCACCGGGTTCGCACCTACCGCTCCGCCGATCGGCCGGCCCGCCCGGGGGCGACCGGCGGCCGTGCCCAGTGCGCCGTAGGAGGTGATCTCCCCGAAGCCCAGAGCCTGGAGCCGCTGCCAGATCTCGAGCTGGAAGGGCGTGCCGCGCAGAGCGACCGGCAGATCGAAAGAGCGGCGGGTCCCGTCGAAGTACTCGTCCAGCTGCTCGACGGCCCGCAGGAGCACCGGGAGGTCCGACTCCGGGAGGTGCTCGTGCGGGAGCAGACCGGCCTGCTCGATGGCGAGCGAGACGATCGCATCGCCGTCGCTGCCCACCTCGATGCGGCCGAGGGGGCTCGTCGTCCGTCGGACGTGAAGGGGAGTCGTTCTCATGCGTCGAGAGTATCCGCGGGACTCCCCACCGACCGGCGGGAATCGGACACCGGTGCAGAACTCGGCCGATCGGTCCCTGTGGAGGGATTCCTGGCCGGAGGCCGCCATCCGAGCGCCGGCGATTCGGTGTCGATGGGACCTCTCCCTCCACAGGCGGCGATCTCGAGATCCTTCCGATGATCCCGAGGGCCGTCGCTCCCGGCGGGTGCGAGGGTCGGCAGGATCGCAGCATGACCTCCTCAGCGATCTTCCTCCACCCCGCTCCCGCCTCGCGTGTCCCGGCCTCACCCGACGACGCCGCCCTGTTCCATGCCGCTCACGGATCCCGGCGGGGTGCGGCGGAGGCGAGCCTCGTGCTCGTCCCGTTCCGGGCCGGCGCGCCGAGCGGTTCGCTCCGCTTCGAGCTGTCGGGTGCGGATCCGTCCCTGATCGCGCGGGCCTGCCTCGGTGCGCTCGGCCGGTTCGGGCGGGTGCGGCGAGCACTCGCGCTGGTGCATCCCGGCGAGGCGGGTCCGGAGTCGTGCGAGGGACTCGTCGCCGCCCTCGAGGAGCGTGCGCGCCGGCTCCCCGGCCTCGCCCTCCGCGTCGCCGTGCTCCCGTCGTCCGGCCGCGACGACGGGCTCGAGGCCGGCGACCGGGACGACCCGCGAGCGGTGGCCGCCGCGGTCGACCGTCTCCTCGACCGCCACCCGCGGGCTGAACTGCCCGACGTGCTGTTGCGCGGTGTCGACGACCTCGTCCGGCGAGCTCTCGCCGGTCCCGATCCCGAGGTCCGGCCGGCGGGCCTGGCTGCGCTCGTCGTGGCCGTGCAGCGCAGCCGCGGTGCGGACCGCGTGCTGCGGTCGGCGCGGAGCGGTGACCCCGGCGCGGCGGGAGCGCTCGCCCCGCTGCTCCGCCGTGCCGCCGTCGTCGCACCCCCGAGTGAGCGAGCCGGAGTGCTCGTCCTCCTCGCCCGGATCCTGGCCGGTGAGGGCCGTGCCGACGAGGCCGGACGGCTCGCCGACGAGGCCGTCGCTCTAGATCCGCACCACGCAGGTGCGCGCCGAGTCGCGGCCGCACTCGCCGCCGATCGGCGGGAGCGCGCCGCGTGAGGGCGCTAGAGCCGCGACCAGGCCTCGGTGAGCACGCTCCGGAGGATCTGCTCGATCTCGTCGAACTCGCGCGGGCCGATGGTGAGCGGCGGCGCGAGCTGGACGACGGGATCGCCGCGGTCGTCCGCCCGGCAGTACAGCCCCGCGTCGAAGAGCCCCTTCGAGAGGAATCCGCGCAGCAGCCGCTCCGACTCGTCCTCGTCGAACGTCTCCTTCGTCGCCTTGTCCTTCACCAGCTCGATGCCGAAGAAGTAGCCGTCGCCCCGGACGTCGCCGACGATCGGCAGGTCGAGCAGCTTCTCGAGCGTGGACCGGAAGACGGGCGAGTTCTCGCGCACGCGCTCGTTCAGGCCCTCCTCCTCGAAGATGTCGAGGTTCTCGAGCGCGACCGCGGCCGAGACGGGGTGGCCGCCGAAGGTGTAGCCGTGCGGGAAGACGACCTGACCGTGGCGGAAGGGCTCGTAGATCCGATCGCTGACGATCGTCGCGCCGATGGGGGAGTAGCCGCTGGTCATCCCCTTCGCGCAGGTGATCATGTCCGGCACGTAGCCGTACTCGTCGCAGGCGAACATGTGCCCGATGCGGCCGAACGCGCAGATCACCTCATCGGACACCAGCAGCACGTCGTGCTTGTCGCAGATCTCGCGGACCCTCTGGAAGTACCCGGGAGGGGGCGGGAAGCAGCCGCCCGAGTTCTGCACGGGCTCCAGGAACACGGCGGCCACCGTGTCCGGCCCCTCGAACTCGATCATCTCCTCGATGCGGTTCGCCGCCCACAGGCCGAACGCCTCCAGGTCGTCGCCGTGCTCGGGAGCCCGGTAGAAGTTGGTGTTGGGGACGCGGAAGCCGCCCGGCACCAGCGGCTCGAACATCGACTTCATCCCGGGGATGCCCGTGATCGCGAGCGCTCCCTGGGGAGTGCCGTGATACGCGACCGAGCGCGAGACGACCTTGTGCTTGCCCGGCTTGCCCTGCAGCTTCCAGTAGTGCTTGGCGAGCTTGAAAGCCGTCTCCACAGCCTCGCCGCCGCCGGTCGAGAAGAAGACCCGGTTGAGGTCGCCCGGCGCGTGGTCGGCGAGCCGGTCGGCCAGCTCGATCGCCGAGGGGGTCGCGTAGGACCAGAGCGGGAAGAAGGAGAGCTCGGACGCCTGCTTCGCCGCGGCCTCCGCCAGTCGGCGCCGCCCGTGTCCCGCATTGACGACGAAGAGGCCGGACAGGCCGTCGAAGTACTTGCGCCCGGTGCTGTCCCAGATGTGGTGTCCCTCGCCGCGCGTGATGATCGGCACGCCCGCGCCGGAGTCCATCGTCGACTGACGGGTGAAGTGCATCCAGAGGTGGTCCTTCGCCTTCTTCTGCAGGGAGGCGTCGTCGATCCCCCCTGGCGCGTCGGTCCCGCGGACGGGATCGCCCGACTCGAGGCCGGAGGTCGAGAAGGCTGTCTCGGTGGTCATCTTTTACCGCGTTCCCCAGTTGTAGAACTGCTTGTGGAGCTTCAGATAGACGAAGGTCTCGGTCGAGAGCACGCCGGGAAGCGACCGGATCTCCTGGTTGAGCAGGGCGATCAGATCGTCGTCGTTCTCGCACACGACCTCGGCGAGGATGTCGAAGGAGCCGGCCGTCAGCACGACGTAGTCGACGGCGGGGATGGAGGCGAGCCGGTCCGCGACGTCGCGGGTGTCGCCGGTGACGCGCACACCGATCATCGCCTGGCGGTAGAAGCCGAGCTGCATCGGATCCGTCACCGCGACGATCTGCATGACGCCCGACTCGGTGAGCTTCTGCACCCGCTGCCGGACGGCCGCCTCGCTCAGGCCCACGGCCTTGCCGATCTCGGCGTACGAGCGCCGACCGTCGGCCTGCAGCTGCTCGATGATCGCCTTCGACACCTCGTCGAGCTGGACAGGACGCTGAGAGGGCGGGCGAGACGGGGCCATGCGGCGATTCTGGCAGTCCACGGGTGCCCGGGCAAGTGGATCCGCACGTCGGAGCTCGATCCGGCATCGGATCCGGTGGTCGGAGCGTCGACCCGTCTGCGCGACGGACATCGGGCGACAGCGATGGCGGCCGGCTCGGCGGAGGGCCGTCAGCGACTACCATCGGGAGGCGGCCGGGCACCCCTGGCGCCGGCGGTCACGGGCCGTCGGACCGGACGGCCGCGGGCCACGGGGATGCGAGGAGCAGCGATGACGCAGATCGGCCGCAGCCGCGCGTCCGTCACCGTCCCCGTCTCCGCCTGGAGCTCCGACGCACCCTCGGCCGAAGTCACCCTCGGCTGGGCCGCGCGCACCGAGACCGGCCACGTGCGCAGCGCGAACGAGGACAGCTACCTCGCCAAGAGCCCGCTCTTCGCTGTCGCCGACGGGATGGGCGGGCACGCGGCAGGAGAGGTCGCCAGCGACGCGGTCGTGTCGCGCCTGTCCACCGCGGCGCTCGGCGCGACCGTCGGAGCGGAGGAGATCGACCGGGCGCTTCGGGAGGCGGTCGGGGACATCGCCCGGCAGTCGCACACGGCCGACGTCGGCACCGGGACCACGGTCACCGGGATCGCGCTCACGGTGGTCGGGGGAGAGCCCTACTGGTCCGTCTTCAACATCGGCGACTCGCGCGTGTACCTGAGCGTCGCCGGGACCCTCGTGCAGCTCACCGTGGACCACTCCATCGTCCAGGAGCTGGTCGACGCGGGCCTGATCTCCCGCGACGAGGCCGACGTGCATCCGCACAGCAACGTGATCACCCGTGCGGTCGGCTTCCACGAAGCGCCCGTCCCCGACTACCGGCTCGTGCCCGTCCTCGCAGGATCGCGTCTGCTGATCTGCTCGGACGGACTCACGAAGGAGCTGACCGATGCCGGCGTCGGCCACCTGCTCAGCGGCACCGGCTCCGCTCAGGAGGCGGCCGATGCCCTGGTCGACGCCGCGCTGGACAACGGCGGGCGCGACAACGTCACCGTGATCGTCGTCGACGTCCTCGCGGTCACCGGCGACGAGGAGGCCGGCGCACCGGTCTGACGAGCAGCGCTCCGGCACGGGACGGCCGCGGTGGCGGTGCCGCCGGACCGCCCGCACGCGCCGAACGGCCGTACGACGATCCTGCGCCTGCCGGTTCGCGTCGGGTTCGGCCGGCTCGGGGCTCCCCGCGCCGGCGCTGGGTACGATGGTGAGCGGAAGGGCGTTCTCGGTGATCTGCAGCACGTGTGGCTCCAACCTCGCTCCCGGGGCGATCCTCTGCGGCGAGTGCGGTTCGTCGGTGGCGGCGCATGCCACGACGGGTGCGTCCCGCCCCTCGTCCTCCGGCGACACGACGGTCCTCGATCCGTCCCGCCGTGCCTGGCTGCCGGGCCTGGCCCCCGGCCGGCACCGGCGTCCCGCCCCCGGCGCTCCGATGGCGCCGCCCTCGCAGGGGCTCGTGCGCCTCAGCTTCGCGACCGGGCAGCACGCGATCGTGACCGGCAACGGCCTGATCGGACGCCAGCCGCTCCCGGACCCCAACGAGACGTTCCGGCACATCCTCGCGATCCCGGATCCGTCGCGATCCCTCTCCAAGACCCACCTCGAGTTCGGCTTCGACGAGGGCGGGCTCTGGGTCAGGGACCGCTGGTCGGCCAACGGGTCCGTGCTGGTCGCGCCGACCCAGGCGCCGCTCCCGCTCGAGGCCGGCCGCCGCTACCGCGCGAAGCTCGGCAGCCGGATCCTGCTCTCCTCCGTCGAGATGGCGGTCGAGCGCGTCGACGGGTCCGCCGGCGGCTCGGGACGCCCGCCCCTCACCCGCTGACGGCAGGGCCTCCGGGGACCGAATCGGCGGTCGACACGGCCTCCGGGTGCGGAATTCGTGACGATCATGTTTCCGGATGAGCGTTCTCCTCCGTTCGCCGTGACAGGCGGATGAGCGCTGTGCCAGTATTTCCCCACGTTCGGCCCCCGAGGCACGAGCCCCGACGCAGTCAGGAGCCCCCGCCATGACCCGTCCCCTCCCGAGGGATCCCGTCCTCCGCCGGGCCGTCGCCGCGGCACGCTCGCACGAGCGCGAGCGCCGGGCGGTCCTCTCGCGTCGGGCGGTCCTCGGCGGGATCGGCCTCGGAGCGGGTGCCCTCGCCCTGGCCGCCTGTGCCCCGCAGACCCGTGCCGCTCCGACCGCCGCCGCCGACGGATCGGCCGGCGACCCGCGCCTGGTGTGGGACAACTGGCCCGCCTACATGGACGAGGACGACGACGGGAACCACCCCACGCTCCTGGGCTTCGAGGAGCAGACGGGCATCGCGGTGACCTACAACGTCGCCGTCGACGACAACAACTCCTACTACGGCAAGGTGAAGGACCAGCTCGCGCTCGGGCAGTACATCGGCGCCGACACGGTCTGCCTGACGGAGTGGATGGTCTCGCGCCTGGTCCGCCGCGGCTACGTGCAGGAGCTCGACCACGCGAACATCCCGAACATCGCCAACCTCACGCCCTCGCTGGCGAACCCCGACTTCGATCCGGGCCGCCGGCTCTCCCTCCCGTACCAGGCGGGGTTCTCGGGCATCTGCTGGAACAAGGAGAAGCTGCCGAAGGGCCTCTCGAGCATCGAGGAGCTGTGGGATCCGTCGCTCCGCGGCCGCGTCGGCGTGCTGAGCGAGATGCGCGACACGATCGGGCTCATCATGCTCGCTCAGGGGACGGACATCGCCGGCTCCTGGGGCGAGGACGAGTACATGAACGCGATCGACGTCTTCCGCGAGCAGGTCGACGCCGGACAGATCCGCAACATCAAGGGGAACGCGTACCTCAACGACCTGCAGAACGAGGACACCCTCGCGGCGATCTGCTGGTCCGGCGACATCACCCTGATCAACGCCGAGGCCGGCGACAAGTGGGAGTTCGCCTTCCCCGACTCGGGCGGCGCGCTCTGGAACGACACCTTCGTGGTCCCGATGGGCTCCGAGCGCAAGGCCAACGCCGAGGCCCTGATGAACTACTACTACGAGCCCGAGGTCGCCGCCGAGGTGGCCGCCTGGGTCAACTACATCACCCCCGTGGATGGAGCGAAGGACGTCATGGAGAGCATCGATCCGGAGCTGGCCGAGAACCAGCTGATCTTCCCCGACGAGGACACGCTCGCGCAGGCGCACGTGTTCCGGACCCTGACCGCCGCGGAGGAGAAGGAGTACCAGGCCGAGTTCCAGAAGGTGCTCCTGGGCATCTGATGGCGATCGGGACCTTCGCCGAGAGCGGCGCCGACCTCCAGCTGGTCGGGATCAGCAAGCAGTACCCGGGCTTCACGGCCATCGACTCCCTGGACCTCACCATCCCGGCGGGCTCCTTCTTCGCCCTGCTAGGCCCCTCGGGCTGCGGCAAGACGACGACGCTGCGCTTGGTCGCCGGGCTCGAGGAGCCCTCCGCCGGCCGGATCCTCATCGGCGGGCGGGACGTCACCGAGACGAAGACGTACCAGCGGCCCGTCAACACCGTGTTCCAGTCGTACGCGCTGTTCCCGCACATGTCGATCCTCGAGAACGTCGCCTTCGGCCTGAAGCGGCGGAGGATCGCCGACCCCGTCGGCAAGGCGCACGAGGCGCTCCGCCTGGTCGAGCTCGACCACCTCGCCCAGCGCCGCCCCGCGCAGCTCTCCGGTGGTCAGCAGCAGCGGGTCGCCCTCGCGCGCGCCCTCGTCAACCGGCCCGCCCTGCTCCTGCTCGACGAGCCGCTCGGCGCCCTCGACCTCAAGCTCCGCCGGCAGATGCAGCTGGAGCTCAAGTCGATCCAGGAGGAGGTGGGCCTCACCTTCCTCCACGTCACGCACGACCAGGAGGAGGCCATGACGATGGCCGACACCGTCGCGGTGATGAACAAGGGCAGGATCGAGCAGATGGGCGCGCCGGAGGAGCTCTACGAGCTCCCGCGCACCGCGTTCGTCGCGAACTTCCTCGGCCAGTCCAACCTCTTCACGGGTGAGGTGGTCGGCAGCACCGACCGCGCACTCACCGTCGACGCGGGCGGGCACCGGATCGTCGTGCCCGTCGCCCGCTGCGCCCGCACGAGCGGGGAGATCACGGTCGGCGTCCGCCCCGAGAAGCTCCTGCTGCTGACGCAGGAGCCGCCGGCGGACTCCGGCCGGAACGTGCTCGGGCCCGGTCGCGTGGTCGACGTCTCCTTCAGCGGGGTCAGCACCCAGTACACGATCCGGATGCCGGGCCTGGGCCCGGTGGTCGTCTTCGCGCAGAACATGGTCTTCGGGCCGGTCGTCGGCGAGGGAGCGGAGGTGTGGGTCGGCTTCAGCACCGAGCACGGCTTCGGACTCGCGGACGAACCGGGCTCGGTCCCGCGCTTCGAGGCGGACGACTCCACCAGCGCCATCGCCGTGCAGCGCCGGGGGCTCCTGGCCGGTCGCAGCGGGGGAGCGTAGGCATGGCCTTCGCCGCCTTCGCCACGGGGCAGGCGGATCCTCAGGACGCTCCGGTCCGCCGGCGGTCGACGATCGCGCTGGTCCTGCTGCTGCCGGGCATCGCCTACATGCTGCTGTTCTTCCTGGCACCGCTGATCTCGCTCGTGCTCACGTCCTTCCAGGCCGAGGTGCCGGACGGGGACATCGGCGAGTACGCCCCCGGGTTCGCCTGGCAGAACTACCTCGTGGTGATGGGCGACTACTGGCCGCACGTGCTCCGCTCCTTCGGCTACGCGCTGATCGCGACGGTGCTCGCGCTGGTGATCAGCTACCCGCTGGCCTACTTCATCGGAGTGAAGGCGCGGCCCTGGCCGCTGCTGCAGAACCTGCTCCTCACGCTGGTGATCGCGCCCTTCTTCATCAGCTTCCTGCTCCGGACGCTGGCGTGGAAGCAGATCCTCGCGGACGAGAGCCCGCTCGTGCAGGCGCTCAAGGCCGTGGCGGTCCTGCCGAGCGACGGCCACCTCACGGGGACGCCGATCGCCGTGATCTTCGGCATCACCTACAACTTCATCCCGTTCATGACGCTGCCGCTGTACACGACGCTCGAGCGCCTCGACGTGCGCTTCCTGGAGGCCGGGTCGGATCTCTACGCGCACCCCGCCTCCGTGTTCTGGAGCGTGACCGTCCCCCTGTCGATGCCGGGCATCGTCTCGGGCACGCTGCTGACGTTCATCCCCGCGGCGGGCGACTACATCAACGCGAGCCGGGACTTCCTCGGCTCGTCGCAGACCTCGATGGTGGGCAACGCGATCGAGGCGAACTTCCTCACGCTCGAGAACTACCCGGCGGCCGCCGCGCTCTCGATCGTGCTGATGGCCGTGATCCTGGTCATCGTCGGCTTCTACGTGAAGCGCAGTGGAACGGAGGACCTCCTGTGACCGCGACGGCCGACCGTCCGCTCGCGAGCGCCCAGGAGGCGCTCGGCGCGCCGCCCCCCGCCCCGATCCGGGGCCGCCGCCGCTTCCGGGGCCTCGGGCTCGGCGTCTACACGGCGCTGGCGCTGCTCTTCCTGCTCATCCCTATCGGGTACACCTTCGTCTTCTCCTTCAACGACTCGGGGAAGAGCAACCTCGCCTGGCGCGGGTTCACCCTCGACAAGTGGGTGTCGGCCTGGACCAGCGAGGAGGTGATGACCGCCTTCGGGAACAGCCTGCTGGTCGGTGTGATCGCCACCGTGCTGGCCACTGCGCTCGGCACCATGATCGCCATCGCGCTCGTGCGGTTCCGCTTCCGGTTCCGGTCGGCGATCAGCCTGCTGCTGTTCCTCCCCATGGCGACTCCGGAGGTGGTGCTCGGAGCCGGCCTCGCCGCGCAGTTCCTCAGCGTGGGCGCCGAGAAGGGGCTGGTCACGATCGTGCTGGCGCACACGATGTTCTGCATCAGCTTCGTCGTGGTCACCGTGAAGGCGCGGGTGGCGAGCCTGGACCCGAAGCTGGAGGAGGCGGGACGCGACCTCTACGCGTCGCCGAACCAGGTCTTCTGGCGGATCACCTTCCCGCTGCTGCTGCCCGGCATCCTCGCCGCGGCGCTGCTCTCGTTCGCGCTGAGCTTCGACGACTTCATCATCACGAACTTCAACTCCGGATCGGTCACCACGTTCCCGAAGTACATCTACATCGCGGCGGCGCGCGGCATCCCGGCGGAGGCGAACGTCATCGCATCGGCGGTGTTCGTCCTGGCGATCCTCGTGGTGGTGATCACGCAGGTCGCCGCGGCGGCCCGGGCGAAGCGCCTCGCGCGCGAGCAGTAGCTCAGGGCGTGCCGGGACGTGCGGTCAGACGTAGGAGGCGCGGATCGCGCCGACCGGGCGCCCGCCGCCCGACACGACCGGGTTCAGCCGCACCAGCACGTCGTTCGCCGCGGTCCGGTCCACCGCGTCCGCCTCGACCAGGAGCTTCAGCGCGACCACGGTCGCGGCGCGGAGGCTCCCGTCGAGGATCTTCAGGGCGACGGTGGTGCCGTCGGGCGAGGCCATCACGAGCACGCCCTCGGCGCCGAGCTTGGCGACCAGGCCCAGGCGCTCGATCACGACGGTGTTGTCCCGGCCCGGGCCGTCGATCGCCCATGCGTTCTCGAGGATCGCGGCCGTGAGGACGCCGGCCTGGCGGTAGAGGCCGAACGGTGAGGCGGGGGAGGAGGACACGATCCGCGAGACGCCCTTCGCCAGCGCGGTCAGAGGAAGGGCGTGCACGGGAGCTCCGCAGCCGTCGATCCCCGAGGCCACGACGCGCTCGCCGGTGAGGCGCTCGATCGTGTCGACGATGTGCTGCTGCAGCGGGTGCGTCCGCTCGAGGTAGTCCTCGGTGCTCCAGCCGTTCTGCACGCAGGCCAGCAGCATCGCCGCGTGCTTGCCCGAGCAGTTCATGTAGAGCGGGTCCGGAGTCGCGCCCGCCCGCAGCAGCTGAGCGCGGGTCCCGGAGTCGCCGGGCCAGTCGGCCGGGCACTGCAGGGCGGTGTGGTCCAGGCCGGCGCGGAAGAGCAGGTTCTGCACCAGCGCCACGTGCTGGGGGATGCCGGCGTGGCTCGCGGTGGCGATGACCGCCTCCGCGCCGTTCAGCTCGACTCCGGCGGTCATCACCGCGAGGGCCTGGAACGGCTTGAGGCAGGAGCGGGGGAAGACGGGAGCCGTCGGGGTGCCGAGGCTGCGGGCGACGCGGCCCTCGGAGTCGAGGAGGACGGCGGAGCCGGCGTGGCGCGACTCGACGAACCCGGATCGCTCGACGACGGCCAGCTCGACGGACTCGGCGACGGTGAAGGTTCCTGCTGGCATCCCCCCATCCTGCCCGATGCGTGGACCGGTCCCGCGCTCCCGGAGACGCCGAAGGCCACCGGGGAGCGCCTCGGCGCCCGCGGTGGCCTTCGGAGGATCGCGCCTAGAGGGTGGCGAACGCGTCGGCGATGACCGACACGGCGTCGTCGAGCAGCTCGTCGGTGAGGGCGAGGCTCGGCAGGAAGCGGACCACGTTGCCGTAGGTGCCGGCGCTCAGCACGAGGACCCCGTGCTGGGCGGCGTAGTCGATGATCGCCTGGACCGCGACGGCGTTCGGCTCCTTCGTGGTGCCGGCGGTGCCGGGCTGCACGAGCTCCATAGCCATCATCGCGCCGATGCCGCGGACGTCGCCGATGATGTCGTAGCGCTCCTGCAGGCCTCGCAGCGCCGCGCCCAGGCGGGCGCCGATCCGGTCGGCCTCGGCGAGGAGGCCCTCGCGCTCGATGCGCTCGAAGACCGCGACGGCGGCGGCGGCGGCGACGGGGTTCCCGCCGAAGGTGCCGCCCAGTCCGCCGGCCTGCGCCGAGTCCATGATCTCGGCGCGGCCCGTCACGCCCGCGAGCGGCAGGCCGCCGGCGATGCCCTTGGCCGAGAGGACGAGGTCGGGGACGAGGCCGAGGTGCTCGCTGGCGAACCAGGCGCCGGTGCGGGCCATGCCCGATTGGATCTCGTCGGCGACGAAGACGATGCCGTTGGCCGTGCACCACTCCTGCAGTGCCGGGAGGAAGCCGTCGGCGGGGACCATGAAGCCGCCCTCGCCCTGGATGGGCTCGGCGACGAGGCAGGCCAGGGCGGACGCGCCGACGGTCTTCTCGAGGTACGAGATCGCGCGCTGGGCGGCCTCGGCTCCCGACAGGCCGTCGTGGTACGGGTACGAGCTCGGCGCGCGGTGGACGTCGCTGGCGAAGGGTCCGAAGCCCAGGCCGTAGGGCAGCGCCTTGAAGTTCATGGCCATCGTGAGGTTCGTGCGTCCGTGGTACGCGTGGTCGAGCACCGCGACGCCGGGGCGGCCGGTGTGCTTGCGCGCGATCTTGACGGCGTTCTCGACCGCCTCGGCACCGGAGTTGACCAGGACGGTCTTCTTGGCGAAGTCGCCGGGGGTGTGCTGGGCCAGCAGCTCCGCGACGCGGATGTAGGGCTCGTACGGAGTGACGGTGAAGAGGGTGTGCGTGAGGCGCGCGAGCTGCTCCGCGGCGGCCGCGACGACGGAGTCGTCGGTGTGCCCGATCGTCGTGACGCCGATGCCGGCGCCGAGGTCGATGAAGCTGTTGCCGTCGACGTCGACCAGGATCGCGCCGTGCGCGCGGTCGATGTAGACGGGGAGCGCGGTGCCGACGCCGGTGGGCACGACGGCGAGGCGGCGCTCGTGCAGGGCCCGGGATCGCGGCCCGGGGATCTCGGTCGCGACGCGCCGCTCCTGGGGGACTGCGGACGTGGGAACCTGGGGGGCGAGCGTGTCTGTCATGGTCCTCGGAGTCTACCCGCGGGGGTTCCGCGTCCAGAGGTCCAGACCGGCGCGACCGGCCTGATCCACCGCCGTCGAGGAGGAGCCCGATGAAGTCCGAGCACGAGTACGCGGTGTCCGTCGTCTGGGAGGGCGACCGGGGCACCGGCACGAGCGGCTATCGCGAGTACGGGCGCCAGCTGACCGTCACGGCGGAGGGCCCGGCGCCCATCCTCGCCTCGGCCGACACGCCCTTCCGGGGCGACGCCGACCGCTGGAACCCGGAGCAGCTGCTCCTCGCGGCGCTCGCGCAGTGCCACCTCCTCTCCTACCTACACGTGGCGGTAAAGAACGGAGTCGTCGTCACCGGCTACACGGACGACGCGGTGGGCTCGATGCTGCAGGAGGGGGAGAGCGGCCGCTTCACCTCGGTGACCCTCCGGCCCCGCGTCACTGTCGCCGAGGAGTCGATGGTGGCGATCGCCCAGACGCTGCACGCCGAGGCCTCCCGGCTCTGCTTCATCGCCAACTCGGTGAACTTCCCCGTCGCCCACGAGCCGGAGGCGTCCGCGCGCTGAGGCTCAGCGGCGCTCGTGCGGGAGCGCCCGGCGGATGCGCTCGACCGTGGTCGTCGGCGGCGACTCGTTGTACGCACCGGCGAGCTCCTGCCCGGAGAGCGCGTGGACGGCCGCCATCACCTCGTCGGTGGCGTGGCGTCGGGCGCGGCCGGAGTCGGCGGAGCCGTGCCGCGAGAGGTCCAGCGGAGCCCCGAAGCGGACCGTGATCCGGTGCAGGCGCGGCACCCTCGTGCCCACCGGCTGGAGCTCCTGCGTGCCGATCATGCCGACGGGGACCACCGGCGCGCCCGTGGTCAGGGCGAGCCATGCCACTCCGGTGCGGCCCTTGTAGAGGCGCCCGTCGCGGGAGCGGGTGCCCTCGGGGTAGACGGCGAACGCCTCGTCCCGCTCGAGGATCGCCCGGCCGAGGTCCAGCGCCTCCTGAGCGGCCTGGCCGGCGCCGCGCTCGACCGCGACGGCTCCGACGCTCGTGAAGAAGGCGCGAGAGAGGGCGCCCCGCACGCCGGTCCCCGTGAAGTAGTCCGACTTGGCCAGGAACTGCACCGGCCGCGGGGCGAGCAGCGTCAGCACCGGGGAGTCGATGAACGAGAGGTGGTTGGCCGCCAGGATCACGCGTCCCTCGGCCGGGACGTTGTCGCGCCCCTCCACGATCGGCCGGTAGACCAGCCGGCCGACGCCGCCGATGGACAGGCGCGCCAGACGCGCGGAGAGGCCGATCCCCGGGGGAGTCGGCCTCTCGTGGTCGTCGTCGATCCGCATTCCGACGAAGCTACCGGGGCGTCCATGCCGCTCCGGTCATGCGGCGGATCAGCCGAACTGGGCGAGCGCCTCCTCGATGACCGTCGCGGCGTCGTCGATGAGCTCCTCGCTGATGACCACGCTCGGCATGATCCGCAGCACGCTGTCCCAGCTGCCCGCGTCGAGGACGATCACGCCGTTCGTGGTGGCGTGCTTCAGGATCGCGGTGAGCGCCTCCGGGTACTGCTTCTTCGTGCCCGGGTGGACGAGCTCGACGCCCCACATGGCGCCCTTGCCGCGGACCTCGCCCACGACCGCGAAGCGCTCGGCCCAGTCGCCGATCCGCGCCTGCAGCAGGCGCTCGACCCGCTGCGCCTCCTCCAGCAGGCCCTCGGACTCGATCGCCTCGAACGTCGCGAGCGCCGCGGCGGTGGAGACGGGGTTGCCGCCGAACGTGCCGCCGATGCCGCCGGGCTGCACGGCGTCCATGATCTCGGCGCGGCCGGTGACGGCGGCGAGCGGGAAGCCGCCGGCGATGCCCTTGGCCGTCGTGATGAGGTCCGGGACCACGCCGTGGTGCTCGATGGAGTACCAGGTGCCGGTGCGGGCGATGCCGGCCTGGATCTCGTCCGCGACGAAGACGATGCCGTTCTCGGTGCAGAACTCGGACAGGCGGCGGAAGTAGCCCGGCGCCGGGATGATGATGCCGCCGTCGCCCTGGATCGGCTCGACGAAGAGCGCGGCCAGCTCCTGCGCGCCGATGTGGGTGGTGATGTAGTCGATGGTGCGCTCGGCCGCCTCCTCGCCCGTCATGCCCTCGGGGTCGCGGAACGGGTAGCTGATCGGGAGGCTGTAGATCTCGCCCGGGAAGGGGCCCATGCCCGCGCGCTCGGGCCAGGGGCGGTAGGTCATCGCCATCGTGAGGTTTGTGCGGCCGTGGAAGGCGTGGTCGAGCGTCGCGATGGCGCGGCGGCCGGTGAACTTCCGCGCGATCTTGACGGCGTTCTCGACCGCCTCCGCGCCGGAGTTGACCAGGATCGAGTGCTTCTCGAAGTCCCCGGGGGTGATCTCGGCGAGCTTCTCGGCGACCCGGACGTAGTTCTCGTACGGAGTGACGGTGAAGAGGGTGTGCGTCAGCTTCTCGGCCTGCGCGGCGGCCGCCGCGGCGACCGCGGGGTGCGCGTGGCCGATGGTGGTCACTCCGATGCCGCAGCCGAGGTCGATCAGGCGGTTGCCGTCGACGTCGACCAGGACCGCGCCCGACGCGTGGTCCATGTAGATGTTCGCGAGCGTCCCGGCGCCGCGGGAGACGCTGGCGACGCGGCGCTCCTGGAGGGCGACGGAGCGCGGGCCGGGGAGCTCGGTGACGAGCTCTCGGGACTGGGGGACCGAGAATTCACGCATGCCCCGATGGTAGGCCTGGGACCGTTCGAGGACCCGCACCCAGCGCGTTGCGAGGCGCGCCGTGCAGGATGGAGGCGATCCCCGAACGTCCACCGGCCGCCGCCGGTCACGAAAGGTGCCCCTGTGCGCAGAACCCTCGCGATCCTCGCCGTCCTCGGCGCCTCCCTGAGCCTGGCGGCCTGCACCCCCGGGGAGCCGGATGCAGCGCCGTCCGCCTCCGCCACCCCGCTCGGCTGCGCGACCGAGGGCGAGGCGACCGCCGCGGTGCAGACCAGCGGCGACTTCGCCACCAAGCCGGTCACCGTGTTCCCCAGCCCGGTCAGCGTGGACGCCACCGAGCGCTCCGTCGCGATCGAGGGCACCGGCGAGGAGGTCGCCGAGGGCGACACCGTGCTGGTCGACTACACGCTCTACAACGCGACGAGCGGTGCCGAGTTCTCGGCGAGCAGCTACGCGCCCGGTGGCCGCGCGGCCTTCGAGGTCGACACCGACCAGTACCTCGCCGGCCTCGTGAAGGCCGTCAACTGCGCGACCGTCGGCTCGCGCGTCGTCGCCGTCGTTCCCCCGGCCGACGCGTTCGGCGACGCCGGGCAGAGCCAGTTCGGCATCGCCGCGACCGACTCGATCGTCATGGTGATCGACGTCGAGCAGATCGTGCCGACCGCCGCCGACGGCGAGCCGCAGCCCCCGGTCGACGGCCTGCCGACGGTGGCGCTCGCCGAGGACGGGGCGCCCACCGTCACCATCCCCTCGACCGACCCGCCCGCCGACCTGCAGCTCGCCGTCCTCAAGAAGGGGAGCGGCGCGACCGTGGCCGACGGCGACCAGCTGATCGTGCAGTACCAGGGCGTGGTCTGGGGCACCGGCGAGGTGTTCGACCAGAGCTGGGGGAAGCCCGCTCCCGCCGCCTTCGGCACCGGCGACGTGATCGAGGGCTTCAAGGAGGCCGTCGTCGGCCAGGCCGTCGGCTCGCAGGTGCTGGTCACCATCCCGCCGTCGAAGGGCTACGGCGACCAGGGCAACCAGAACGCGGGGATCAGCGGGACCGACACCCTCGTCTTCGTGGTCGACATCCTCGCCATCAGCTGACCGGGAGGCGCTGGGCGCTCCGTGCCAGGATGGGCGGATGCGCAGGGTCATCATCCTCGGCTCGACCGGGTCCATCGGCACGCAGGCTCTCGACGTCATCGGCGCGAACCGCGAGCGGTTCGAGGTCGTCGGCCTCGCCGCCGGCTCGAACCGGGCGGCGGTCGCCGAGCAGGCGTCCGCGTTCGGCGTCGAGCACACGGCGTTCGGCGCCGAGGAGGCCGAGCAGCTGATCTGCTCGGTCGACGCGGACGTCGTGCTGAACGGGATCACCGGCTCGGTGGGGCTCGGCCCGACGCTCGCGGCGCTCGAGGAGGGCAGGACGCTCGCCCTCGCCAACAAGGAGTCGCTGATCGTCGGCGGCGAGCTCGTCACCTCGCTCGCCGGTCCCGGCCAGATCGTGCCGGTCGACTCCGAGCACTCCGCGATCGCCCAGGCCCTCCTCGCGGGCGAGCACCGCGAGGTCCGCCGCCTCGTGCTGACCGCGTCCGGCGGGCCGTTCCGGGGACGCGACCGCGCCTCCCTCCGCGACGTCACCCCGGCGCAGGCGCTCGCACATCCGACCTGGGACATGGGCCTGGTCGTCACGACCAACTCCTCCACCCTGGTCAACAAGGGGCTCGAGGTGATCGAGGCGCACCTGCTCTTCGACGTCCCCTACGACCGGATCGACGTCACCGTGCACCCGCAGTCGGTGATCCACTCGATGGTCGAGTACGTCGACGGCTCGACGATCGCCCAGGCCTCGCCGCCGGACATGCGGCTCCCGATCTCGCTCGGCCTCGACTGGCCGCACCGCGTCGCCGGGGTCGGCGTCCCGCTCGACTGGACCCGCTCCCACTCCTGGACGTTCGAGCCGCTGGACGAGGAGGCGTTCCCCTCGGTCCGGCTCGCGAAGCGCGTCGGGGAGGCGGGCGCCTCCTACCCGGCCGTGTTCAACGCGGCGAACGAGCAGGCCGTGCAGGCGTTCCACGCCGGGCGGATCGGCTACCTCGACATCCTCGAGACGGTGGAGGCGGTGGTCGACGCGCACAGCGTCGACGGCACGCTGACCCGCGAGTCGCTGGCCGCGGCGGAGGAGTGGGCGCGCCGCACGGCGGACGAGCGGATCGCCGGAGTCTGACCAGGGGTCATCCGGACGGGCTCCGTCTCCGCGGATCCGTGTCGGCGGACGTCGCGCCGCTGATCCGCTCGGCCGCGGAGTTCATCGGATCCGTGCAGGCGCACCCCAGCGTGGACGGGCGGGCCCGGCCTACAGTGTGTCGGTGGAATCCGTGCTGCTCTTCGTCCTCGGCGTCGTCATCATCGCCGTCGGCGTCGCCCTCTCCATCGCCCTGCACGAGGTCGGGCACCTCCTCCCCGCCAAGCTGTTCGGGGTCAAGGTCACGCAGTACATGATCGGGTTCGGGCCGACCCTCTTCTCCCGGCGACGCGGCGAGACGGAGTACGGCGTCAAGGCGATCCCGCTCGGCGGCTACATCGCCATGATCGGCATGTACCCGCCGAAGCACCCGGGGGACCGGCCCACGGAGTCGAGCACCGGCTTCTTCAACGGCCTGGCGTCCTCCGAGGCCCAGCTCGAGGAGCCCCGGCGCGGCGCCTACGCCACGATGATCGACGAGGCCCGCGCCGCCAGCGCCGAGACGATCGGCGACGGCGAGGACCACCGCGCGTTCTACCGGCTCCCCGTGTGGAAGCGCGTGATCGTCATGGCCGGCGGCCCCTTCATGAACCTCGTGATCGCCACGGTCCTCTTCACCGTCCTCCTCTGCGGCATCGGGATCCCGCAGAGCACCAGCACCCTCGCCGCGGTCTCGCAGTGCGTGGTCCCGGAGTCGCAGCGCGCGACCGCGACCTGCACCGCTGACGACCCGCTGGCACCCGGAGCCGCGGCGGGCCTGCTGCCGGGCGACACGATCACGGCGATCGACGGCACTCCGGTGAGCACCTGGAACGACCTGACCCCGATCATCCAGCGCTCCGCGGGCGTCCCGCTCAGCGTGTCCGTCCAGCGCGACGGCGCCCCGCTGACCCTCACGATCACCCCCGCCCAGAACGAGGTCGCGGTGACCGACGCGAACGGCGCCCCCGTCACCGACGCCTCCGGTGCGATCGAGACGCAGACGGTCGGCTTCATCGGCATCTCGCCCACGTCGGCCCTCGCGCAGCAGCCGGTCACCGCGGTGCCCGAGACGGTCTGGTCGAACATCACCAGCGTCGCCCATGTGATCCTCAACCTGCCGCAGCGCCTCATCGACGTCGCCCAGGCGGCGTTCGGCTCGGAGGCGCGCGACGCCAACGGCCCGATCAGCGTCGTCGGAGTCGGCCGGATCGCGGGCGAGATCGCCGCCTCCGACCAGCTCCCCGTCGTGTCGAAGGTGCAGACGATGGTCGGCGTCCTCGCCTCGCTCAACGTCGCCCTCCTCGTCTTCAACCTGGTGCCGCTGCTCCCCATGGACGGCGGCCACATCGCCGGCGCCCTCTGGGAGGGCCTGCGCCGCCGGATCGCCAAGCTCTTCGGTCGCCGCGACCCCGGCCCCGTCGACATCGCCCGCCTGCTCCCGCTCACCTACGTCGTCGTCCTCGTCCTCGGCGGCATGAGCGCCCTCCTCATCTACGCCGACCTCGTCAAGCCGATCACGCTGTTCTGAGTTGGATTCCACGCCGGGCCTCGCCCGGCGTGGCGCGGTCGGCTTCTCGGGGTGGGGGCGTGGGTGGAGCGGGGTGCGGACGGCTGGGGCGAATCGCTGGGACGCGATTCACCCGTTCGCCTCGAGGGTGGGAGCACCGGCCTCGCCCGGCGTGGCGCGGTCGGCTTCTCGGGGTGGGGCGTGGGTGGAGCGGGCCGCAGGCGGCTGGGGCGAATCGCTGGGACG